>JBKOYU010000347.1:0-2523 GCA_046725575.1 Actinomycetota bacterium
TCCCACAGGCGGTGCGCGGCATGGTCGCCGCCGCAGCACCCTCGGCCGCGATGATCGAGGGCATGGCCAAGATCGGCTTCGACATCACACACGTCTACGGGCTGACCGAGGTCTACGGGCCGGCCTGCGTGGCGGTCAAGCGCGAGAGCTGGGCCAGCGAGAGCCTGTTGGAGCAGACGCGCCTGAATGGCCGCCAGGGCGTGCGCTACGTGCTGCAGGATGGCATGACAGTGCTGGACCCGCAGACGATGCGCGAGGTGCCTGCCGACGGCCGGACGATGGGCGAGATCATGTTCCGCGGCAACATCGTGATGAAGGGCTACCTGAAGAACCCCTCGGCCACCGACAAGGCCTTCGCCGGCGGCTGGTTCCACACCGGCGACCTGGCGGTGCTGGAGCCGGACCGCTACGTGAAGATCAAGGACCGCAGCAAGGACATCATCATCTCCGGCGGCGAGAACATCAGCTCGATCGAGGTCGAGGACGCGCTGTACCAGCACCCGGCGGTGATGGCCTGCGCGGTCGTCGCGATGCCGCACCCGAAGTGGGGCGAGACCCCGCTGGCTTACGTCGAGCTCAAGCCTGGTGCGAGGGCGACCGCCGAGGAGCTCATTGCCCACTGTCGGGGCCTGCTCGCAGGCTACAAGGTGCCGAAGGAGATCCGCCTCGAAGCGATCCCGAAGACCGCCACCGGCAAAATCCAGAAGTTCCAGCTGCGCGAGCGCGCAAAGAGCGCCTCGGCGATCGAGTAAGGTATCGCGATGGAAGAACCGCTGCTACCGCGACGAACGCGGCGTCGTCGCGCTGACGCTGAACCGGCGGCAGGCCCTCAACGCACTCTCGGAGGCGTGCTCGCGGCGCTCGGCAAGGCCTTCGACGCGATGGCCAAGGACGAGTCGGTGCGCGCCGTCGTGACGCGGTGGGGCATCGCTTATCCGGCTGACCCCGTGGGGGACCCGGCGGCGGTGCGCGAGCTGCGGGTCTAGCTGTGGAGCTGCTCACGCTCGATCAGATCAACGCGGCGGCGGATCGGCTGGGTCCGGTGATGCGACTAACCCCGGTCATCGCATCGCGGGTGCTGTCGGATCGCACGGGCGAACAGGTGTGGCTCAAGTGCGAGAACCTGCAACGCACTGGGTCATTCAAGCCGCGCGGCGCCTACAACCGGATCGCCAATCTGAGCGTCGAGGACCGGGCTCGCGGGGTGGTCGCGGCCAGCGCAGGCAACCATGCGCAGGGCGTTGCGTGGGCCGCGACCGAGCTTGGGATCGCGTCGACGGTGTTCATGCCGGTCAATGTCCCGCTCCCGAAGCTGGTGGCCACCAAGGCGTATGGCGCGCGAGTTCACCTGGTCGGCGAGACGATCGACGACGCGCTAGTTGTGGCACGTGAGTTTGCAAAGCAGGACGGCGCGGTGTTGATCCACCCGTTCGACCACGCCGACATCGTCGCCGGCCAGGCGACCGTCGGGCTGGAGATCCTAAAGCAGATTTCCGATGTCGCAACCATCGTGGTGCCGACCGGCGGTGGCGGGCTGATCGCCGGAATTGCCGCGGCAGTGCACTTTCTGGCGCCGCAGGTGCGGGTCATCGGGGTGCAGGCCGCGAACGCGGCGGCCTGGCCGGGCTCATTGGCCGCCGGACAGCCCGTGCGTGCGGAGTCGATGTCGACGATGGCCGACGGCATTGCCGTGGCATTGCCCGGGGCGGTCCCGTTTGCCCATGTAAGGGCATTCGCCGACTCGGTTCGGACGGTCAGCGAAGAGGCGCTGTCGCGCGCGCTGTTGCTGTGCATGGAGCGTGCGAAACTCATCGTCGAACCGGCCGGGGCGGCAGCCGTGGCAGCGCTGATGACATCGGCACCCGAACTCGGCCTGCACGGCCCCGTCTGCGCGGTCTTGTCGGGCGGCAATATCGACCCGCTGGTGTTGACCCACGTGATCACCCACGGCCTGCGCGCCGCCGGGCGCTATCTCGCAGTGAAGGTCACCATCCCGGACCGCCCCGGCGGGCTCAGCAGGCTGCTCGGCGTGGTCAGCGAAAGCGGGGCCAGCGTGGTCGACGTGGTGCACTCCCGCACAGCACCCAAGCTGGCACTGGACGAAGTTGAGGTGATGCTTACCGTCGAGACCCGGGGTCCGGCACACCGGGAGGAAGTATTGGCCGCGCTGGGCGGCGCGGGATTCGTCGTCGCCGTCGAGGACAATTAGCGCACGTCTGCCTGACGGCGCGTCTCCTCGGGCACGGAGGCTGCGGATATCGCGGCCTGGGAAGCAAATTCGTGACGCTGCACGGTCGCATCTTTCCCCGACTCTATCGCCCAATCGTCACAGTGACGTATTTCGAAGGACTAGGCCCGGGGAGGGGGCGGGGGAGAGGCAGTCGCAAGCGCCTCGGGTCGCCATAGCATCTGTTCGGTCAGCCGGGAAGCGTCGGCCTGGGCCGTGGGCCGTGATGTCGGGTATCACCGACGCGTCGCGAAAGGAGAGGTTGAGTCCGCTTTCTGTTCCAAAGTCGCACAATA
>JBKOYU010000218.1:0-3228 GCA_046725575.1 Actinomycetota bacterium
TGTGAGAGTCTCGTGGGCTCGGAGATGTGTATAAGAGACAGAGCCTTCCTTGGGCAGCACGGTGTTGACCTGAACCTTGTTTTCGGTGCCGATGGTGTTGGCGATCACCTGCCAGGTGGTGCCGATGACCGATGTCCCGGACTCGAACGCCTGCACCTCTTTGGTGTAGTCCGACCAGTACTCGCTGACGTTCTCGCGCTGTTTCTTGAGCAATTCGACTGCGGCGTCGAGTTGTTCGGGTGTCAGCGAGTACGGGTCCTTGATCCCAAGGTCCGGTTTGGTCTTGGACAGGTACAGCGCGGCATCGGCGATGTAGATGGGGGAGTCGTAGGCTGTGACCTTGCCCTTGAACTTGCCCGCGTCGTCGAACACCGCACTCCACGAGTTCGGCGCGTCACGCACCACGTCGATGTTGTACATCAGCAGGTTGGCACCCCAGCCGTGCGGAATCCCGTACATCTGCCCGTCCACCGAATTCCACGACTTGTCCTTGAGGAACGATGAAATCGTCCCGTAATTGGGGACTAGCGAGGTGTTCACCGGCGCCACGTCTCCCGCGTAGATCAACCGCAGGGTGGCATCGCCGGACGCCGAAACACCGTCGTACTGACCGCTGCGCATCAACTGCACCATCTCGTCGGAGGTGTTGCCGAGCTTCACATTGGTCTGGCACCCCGTCTTCTGCTCGAACGGCGTCACCCAGTCGATGGCCTTGTCGTTGGAGCCGTCCTCGGCGTATCCCGCCCACGCGATGATGTTCAGCTGGCCCTCCCCGTTGCCGACTGCGGACAACGGCTCGAGTTTCGGCGGCGTCTGCCCGTTGCCGCCGGACTGCTCGGAGCTCGAACAGGCGACCACCAGAGCGGCGCACGCGGTGAGCGCAAGACCGATTCGCGCGGGCGTGGATGTCATGGCTACTCCTCGAATTTCAATTGGTGGACGGCCTTTTCGGGCCAGGCCAACGTGATCGGCGTTCCGTGGTGCAGGTCTGGCGGCAGCCAAGTGCTGGCGGTCAGAACGGTAGCGGTGAGTTCGACGTCGGGAGGGGCGATTGCGGCGATGCGCGTGGTAGGGCCGGCGTAGATGATCTCGGACACGGTGGCCTCGACCGTGCGCACCCCGGGCACCGGATCGGTGCCCGGGCGGAACACACCGATGCGTTCGGGGCGGATGACGAACATCCCCTGCCTGCCCATGAGTGCCTCGGCGGCGGCGCCGTCGAGGACGTTGGAGGTGCCGACGAAATCGGCGACGAAGCGGTTGGCCGGGTTCTCGTAGACGTCGCGGGCATTGCCCACCTGCTCGATGCGCCCGTCGTTGAACACGGCCAGCCGGTCGCACAGCGTCAGCGCCTCGTCCTGATCGTGAGTGACGATGACGAAGGTGATGCCGACCTCGCGCTGGATCGCCTTCAGTTCTACCTGCATCTGCTCTCGCAGCTTGAGATCCAGTGCGCCAAGGGGCTCGTCGAGCAGCAACACCCGCGGCCGTCCGACCAACGCCCGGGCCAGCGCGACGCGTTGACGCTGTCCCCCCGACAGTTGTGCGGGGCGGCGCGGCGCTTGGTCGGTCAACCGCACCATGTCGAGCGCATCGGCGGTGCGGCGCCTGCGCTCGGCCTTGGGCACGCCCTTGACCTTCAGTCCGTATTCGACGTTCTGCGCCACCGTCATGTGCGGGAACAGGGCGTACTCCTGAAAGACAGTGTTGACGTCGCGGTGGCGTGCCGGCAGCGCGGTCACGTCGACACCGCCGAGTTTGATCACACCCGCGGTCGGCTGCTCGAACCCCGCGATCATCCGCAACACCGTCGTCTTACCCGAACCCGACGGGCCGAGGATCGCGAACAGTTCGCCGTCGGCCACAGTCAGGTCGGCGCCCTCGACGGCCACGATTTTGTGTCGGCTATCGCCGAACACCTTGCGCACACCACTGAGCTCGATCTGCGGATCGTCAACGGGGTCAGCGACATTCGTGTCCGGCTGCGGGCTGACCGTCCCCGAGGGCATGGCTCATCGTAGGAATTCCGCGGTGATGGCGCAGCTTCATTGCGGATATCGTGATCTTGGACTCATTCGACCACTGGTTTCGCACATGCCTACGGGTCAGGACGCGAGGTTCTCGGACGACACCATGGCGTCCGTGTCCCGCGGACCATCGCGAAAGTCGGCTCGGTACCGCTACCGCGTCGTCGAGTAATGGCGTTGGCGAGTCTTGATACAGATGTGACCAGTGGCGTTGGCGTGAAAATTGATGTGCCTGTCGTAATCTGTGGCACGTGGCAATATCCCGGCGCGACGTGCTCAAATTCGCCGCCGCCGCGCCCGCCGTGCTGGGTCTGGGCGCTGGCCTGCAGGCGGTGTCGTCGGCGTTGGCTGCACCTCAGGCCGCCGCGGCACCGCTCGGGATCCTGCTCGACTATGCGGCCGGTGTCATAAGGGCCGGTGATCTGCGGGCGTCTGGCGCACTCGGGGCGATCCGGTACGTCTCTGATCGCCGGCCCGGCGGTGCCTGGATGCTCGGCAAGCCGATCCAGCTGCCCGAGGCCCGCGACCTGTACCAGAACGGGCTGAAGATCGTGTCCTGCTACCAGTACGGCACGCAGGACAGCGCGGACTGGCTGGGCGGGCAGAACGCGGGCGTTGCGCACGCCAAGCGCGGCTGGCAGTTACACGTCGCAGCGGGCGGGTCATATGGGGCGCCGATCTACGCGTCGATTGACGACAATCCCAGCTACGAGCAGTACAAGAGCCAGGCGGCGCCGTATCTGCGTGGCTGGGAAGCGGTGCTCGGCCATCAGCGCGTCGGGGTGTACGCCAACGCCAGGACCATTGACTGGGCGCTACAGGATGGGCTGGGTTCGTACTTCTGGCAGCACAACTGGGGCTCGCCACAGGGGTTCACGCATCCCGCCGCGCACCTGCATCAAGTCGAGATCGACAAGCGCAATGTCGGGGGCATCGGAGTCGACATCAACCACGTTTTGAAGCCCCGGTTCGGTCAGTGGGACTGAACGATACTGATCAGTAAGTAGCGCCAGCAAACTTTGCCCTGTAGCCAGTGGCCGAAAGAAGACAGATTTTGTCGAGTTGTCGACTCTGAGCGCGTCAATGGGCCCAGTGAGTCGGGCCGAAATTTTTACATAACGATTACATAACAATACTGCCTTGATCTGCACTGTTGTGCCTACTCGACCGTAACCACCTGCATGCAGGACGTTTGTCCCGC
>JBKOYU010000638.1:0-5143 GCA_046725575.1 Actinomycetota bacterium
CATGTAGAGCGCCAGGTACGGCTTCATTGCGGCCAACGCGGCCGCCCGGTCCTCGGTGATCACGATGTTGGCCGTCGCGCAGATCTCGAAGTCCTCGCGGCTACGACGTGCACCGGGGCGGGCGAAGCCCTCGTCGAGCCACTCGTTGTACATCTCGCCCAGCCGCGGCGAGTAGAAGATCGGCAGCCAGCCGTCGCAGATCTCGGCGGCCAGCGCGACGTTCTTCGGGCCCTCGGCGCCCAGCATGATCGGGATGTCGGCCCGCAGCGGATGGGTAATGGGCTTGAGGTTCTTGCCTAAGCCGGTGGTGCCCTCGCCGGTCAGCGGCAGCGGGTAGTGCGGCCCGTCGCTGGCCACGGGCGCCTCGCGGGTCAGCACCTGGCGCACGATGTCGATGTACTCGCGGGTGCGGGCCAGCGGCTTGGGGAAGCGCTGCCCGTACCAGCCTTCGACGACCTGCGGCCCCGACACGCCCAGGCCCAGGATGTGCCTGCCGCCGGACAGGTGATCCAAGGTGAGCGCGGCCATCGCACACGCGGTCGGGGTGCGGGCCGACAGCTGCACCACCGAGGTGCCCAGCCGCAGCCGCTTGGTCTGCGACCCCCACCAGGCCAGCGGCGTGTAGGCGTCCGACCCCCATGCCTCGGCGGTGAACACCGCGTCGAAGCCAGCCTCCTCAGCGGCTGCGACCAGTTCAGGCGCGTTCTCCGGCGGCTGCGCGCCCCAATATCCCAGTTGAAGCCCAAGCTTCATTAGCTCGCCTCTCGACCTGTCCTTGAAACCATTGTTAGAACCTGTTCTACTCGATGCCGTGACCACCAGCCAAAGCAGCCCGGTGCAGATCGATCCGCATGAGCCGCCGCTCTCGGCACCGCTGAACGTGTCCTTCGACTACACCCGTTCAGTCGGACCACTCCTTAGCCAGTTCTTCACCTCCCTGCGCGAACGACGCATCGTCGGCGTGCGCGGTTCGGACGGGCGGGTGTATGTGCCGCCGGCCGAATTCGACCCCGTCACGTATGAACGATTGACCGAGATCGTACCGGTGGCCAGCGTCGGGACCGTGGTGTCGTGGACCTGGCAGCCGGCCCCGCTGGAGAGCCAGCCGTTGGACCGCCCGTTCGCGTACGCCCTGATCAAACTCGACGGCGCCGATACCCCGCTGCTGCACGCGGTCGACGCCGGATCCGCCGACTCGATCAGCACCGGCGCCCGGGTGCACGCGCACTGGGTCGACGAGCCGGTCGGCGCGATCACCGACATCGCGTACTTCAGCCTGGGGGACGAGGCCGAACCCGAGGGCGCGGCGGACGAGCGTGACCCCGTGACCATGCTTGTGGTCCCGACCAGCATCGAGATCCAGCACACCGCGTCGCTTCCCGAGAGCACGTTCCTGCGGGGGCTCGAGGAGGGCAAGCTGCTGGGCGCCCGCACTGGGAAGAACGGCAAGGTGTACTTCCCGGCGCGGGAGGCGGATCCCGCGACCGGCAAGCAGCTCGACGAGTTCGTCGAACTGCCTGACAAGGGCACGGTGACGACGTACGCGATCATCAACATCCCGTTCGCCGGCCAGCGCATCAAACCGCCGTATGTCGCGGCGTACGTCTTGCTGGACGGCGCCGATATCCCGTTCCTGCATCTGGTGACGGAGATCGACGCCTCCGAGGTGCGGATGGGCATGCGCGTGCAGGCGGTGTGGAAGCCCCGCGAGGACTGGGGCCTTGGCATCGACAACATTTCGCACTTCCGACCGACCGGCGAGCCGGACGCCGACTACGACACGTACAAGCACCACCTGTAAGGGCGACAATGACAGACATTGCAGTGGTGGGCTTCGCGCATGCGCCCCACGTCCGCCGCACCGAGGGCACCACGAACGGCGTCGAGATGCTGATGCCCTGCTTCGCCCAGCTCTACGAGGAACTGGGGCTCAAGCAGACCGACATCGGATTCTGGTGTTCTGGGTCGTCGGATTACCTTGCCGGTCGCGCCTTTTCGTTCATCTCGGCGATCGACTCGATCGGTGCGGTCCCGCCGATCAACGAGTCGCACGTCGAGATGGACGCCGCATGGGCGCTTTACGAGGCCTACATCAAGCTGCTGACCGGCGAAGTGGACACCGCGCTGGTCTACGGGTTCGGCAAGTCCTCGGCGGGCACCCTTCGCCGGGTGCTGGCTTTGCAGACGGACCCGTATTCCGTTGCGCCGCTGTGGCCGGACTCGGTGTCGATCGCGGGCCTTCAGGCGCGGTTGGGTCTTGATGCGGGCAAGTGGACGAGCGAGCAGATGGCCCAGGTGGCGCTTGACTCGTTCGCCGTCGCCGAGCGGACCGATTCGGAGAAGGCTCCGGATTCGTCTGACGAGGCTAAGTGCATCTCCGAGCTGCTGGCCCGCCCGTACTTCGCCGACCCGTTGCGCCGCCACGACATCGCCCCGATCACCGACGGCGCCTCGGCGATCGTGCTTGCTGCGGGCGATAAGGCACGCGAGCTGCGCGAGAACCCGGCCTGGTTCACCGGTTTCGAGCACCGCATCGAGACCCCGGTGCTAGGTGCGCGTGACCTGACGGTGTCCCCGTCGACCGAGGCATCGGCCAAGGCGGCGACGGGCGGCGACACCGGCTCCATCGACGTGGCGGAGATCTACGCGCCGTTCACCCATCAACACTTGATCCTGACCGAGGCGATTGGCCTTGGCGCGTCGACGGAGGTGAACCCGTCCGGCGGCGCGCTGGCGGCCAACCCGATGTTCTCGGCGGGCCTTGAGCGCATCGGCTTTGCCGCGCAACACATTTTCAACGGCTCGGCGCAGCGGGTGCTGGCCCACGCCACCAGTGGTCCTGCGCTGCAACAGAATTTGGTGGCGGTCCTGGAGGGACACCGATGAGCGCTTGCGCGAAGAGGAGATGGCGCTGATGGCAGGGCAACTGGCCGCGGTGCTGGGCACCGGGCAGACGAAGTACGTCGCCAAGCGGCACGACGTCTCGATGAACGGCTTGGTTCGTGGGGCTATCGACAAGGCGCTGGCGGAGTCGGGTTCGACGTTCGACGACATCGACGCCGTGGTGGTCGGCAAGGCGCCCGATTTCTTCGAGGGCGTGATGATGCCCGAGTTGTTCCTGGCGGACGCCGTGGGTGCCACGGGTAAGCCGCTGATCCGCGTGCACACCGCAGGCTCGGTGGGCGGTTCGACCGCGGTGGTGGCCGCGAGCCTGTTGCAGTCCGGCAAGTACCGCCGCGTGCTGGCGATGGCGTGGGAGAAGCAGTCGGAGTCGAATGCCATGTGGGCGTTGAGTATTCCGGTGCCGTTCACCAAGCCGGTAGGCGCCGGCGCCGGCGGTTACTTCGCGCCACACGTGCGGTCTTACATTCGTCGCTCGGGTGCGCCGACACACATCGGCGCGATGGTGGCGGTCAAGGACCGGCTCAACGGCGCCAAGAACCCGCTTGCGCATCTGCATCAGCCCGACATCACGCTGGAGAAGGTGTTGGCGTCCCAGATGCTCTGGGACCCCATCCGTTTCGACGAGACCTGTCCGTCGTCCGATGGCGCCTGCGCGCTGGTGATCGGCAACGAAGAGATCGCGGACAAGCGCGTCGCCGACGGTCACCCCGTCGCCTGGATTCACGCCACCGCGCTGCGCACTGAGCCGCTGGCCTACTCCGGCCGCGACCAGGTCAACCCGCAGGCCGGCCGTGACGCCGCCAAGGCGCTGTGGAAGACGGCGGGGATCGCCAGCCCGATCGATGAGATCGACGTCGCCGAGATCTACGTGCCGTTCTCGTGGTTCGAGCCGATGTGGCTGGAGAACCTCGGCTTCATGCCCGAGGGCGAGGGCTGGAAGCTGACCGAGGCCGGTGAGACCGCGATCGGCGGCAGGCTCCCGGTCAACCCGTCCGGCGGCGTGCTGTCGTCCAATCCCATTGGCGCGTCCGGCATGATCCGATTCGCCGAGGCGGCGATCCAGGTGATGGGCAAGGCCGGTGACCACCAAGTCGAGGGTGCGCGCAAGGCGCTCGGCCACGCCTACGGCGGCGGGTCGCAGTACTACTCGATGTGGGTTGTCGGGGCGGACAAGCCGTGAAGTACACCTGCAGCGTGGCGATGAGCCCGATCGACCAGCTCATCGAGATCGCCAAGACCGCAGAGGAAGTCGGGTTCGACTCGATCGCGCTGTCGGATTCGATCTTCTATATGGAGAAGCAGTTAGCGGACTACCCGTACACGCCCGACGGCTCGCGGATGTGGAACGCCGACACCCCGTGGGTCGACCCACTGATCGCCGCGGGCGCGATGGGTGCGGTGACGTCGACGCTGCGGTTCTACACGAACGTGATGAAGCTCGGCTCACGCAACCCGCTGCTGCTGGCCCGACAGGTGGGCTCCGTTGCGAACCTGACCAATAACCGGTTCGGATTCGGTGTCGGGATCGGCTGGGCGCCCGAGGAATTCGAATGGTGTGGCCAGCCGTACGCCAAGCGCGGCGCCCGGGCGGACGAGATGATCGAGGTCATCAAGCTCGTCCTCGGCGGCGGCATGGTCGAATTCCACGGGAAGTTCTACGATTTCGACAAGCTGCAGATGAGCCCGGCGCCGAGCAAACCGGTGCCGTTCTACGTCGGCGGCCACACCGAGGTGGCTCTCAAGCGGGCTGCACGGGTCGGCGACGGGTGGACGAGCGCGATGATGACCGGTGCACAGTTGGCCGAAACCATTGGCAAGCTCAACACGCTGCGGGCCGAATACGGCCGCGCCGACGAGCCTTTCGAGTTCCAGGCGGTGTGCATCGACAAGTTCGGCGTCAAAGGCCACCGTGAGCTGGCCGAGGCGGGTGTGACCGACAACATCGTCATCCCGTGGATGTACCCGGACCCTGGGGCGCTCGGCTTCGATGCGCCGCTGGAGAAGAAGAAGGATTCCCTCAAGCGGTTCGCCGACACCTACATCCATTCGGGATGGCAGGACTGAGACATGACCGTGACGAACACCGAGCATCCCGCCCACGTCGCCGGCCGCCGCTCGCGGGAGGCGGCGATGGCTCACGACAAGCAGGCATGGCTGGACAACTTCGCCAATGACGCGATCGTCGAAGACCCCATCGGACCGTCAATCTTCGATCCCGAGGGCAAGGGTCACCGCGGCC
>JBKOYU010000768.1:0-5334 GCA_046725575.1 Actinomycetota bacterium
CGCTCGAGGAGGCCGTCGGCCAGGCCGAGACCGAACGCGATGCCGGCGCGCTGCTGCTGCGCGACGCCGGCTCACCGACCGACACCCGCAGCCTCGACGACCGCGACGATCTGCCCCGCATCATCCGCGCCGGCAAGCATCTGGCCCGGCCGAGGCGCTATCAGCGCGGCTTCGCCATCGAGCTGGAAGACGAGTCGCAGCTCCCCGACGCGGTGGCCGAGCAGGCGCGATGGGGAGACGGCTGGGTCAAGCTGGTCGGCGACTGGATCGACCGCGACACCGGCGACCTGGGGCCGCTGTGGTCCGACGAGATCCTCAAGCAGGCGATCGACGCCGCCCACGACAACGGAGCGCGGGTCACCGCGCACGTGTTCAGCGAGGATGCCCTGCCCGGCCTGATCAACGCCGGCATCGACTGCATCGAACACGGCACCGGGCTGACCGACGACACCATCGAGCTGATGGTCGAGCACGGCACCGCGCTGGTACCCACGCTGATCAACATCGAGAACTTTCCCGGCATCGCCGCCGCCGCGGCGGAGAAGTACCCGACCTACGCACGGCACATGAGGGACCTCTACGACACGTGCTATCCGCGGATCGGCGCCGCCCGCGAAGCCGGCATACCGATCTACGCGGGCACGGACGCGGGCAGCACGGTCGCGCACGGCCGCATCGCCGACGAGATCGACGCGCTCAAGGGCATCGGGATGAGCCCGACCGAGGCGTTGGGCGCCGCATCGTGGACCGCCCGTCAGTGGCTGGGACGTCCCGGTCTGGAGCACGGAGCTCCCGCCGACCTGGTGTGCTACGCCGACGACCCGCGCTTGGGCGCTGAGGTGCTCAACGACCCGGAAATTGTGATCCTGCGCGGACGGGCGTTTTAGCGGTACTGGCTGAAGCCCCCGACGAACAGGCCCATCGCCTGGCCGGACAGGTCGCCCGAGCCGTACATCTACACCACCACCAGGCGCCTGCCGTTGCGCCGCGTCGTTGCCCGACACCATCAGCTGTGCCTCCGGCAGCTGGCGGGCGGTGTACGGCTGGCCCGGCTTCGGCCTCCACCTGATTGATCTCGGCTGAGACGTCGGACTTCTAGCCGCCCTCCTTCTTGCCCTTCTTCTTGCTGTAGGGCCGCGACAGACGGCGCGCGGAGCGGGCCGATCTGATCTTGAGTGGCGGTCTGGTTGGCGTCGGTGCGGAGAAGGCTGGAGGCCCGATCATCTTGTGCGGTAGTCAATTCCATGGTTTCCGACTTTCGGTTCCGCATCGAGATTGAGGTCAGGGCAGAGCTCCGACATGCTTGTGGTCGCTCGAGCGCGCGACCTGGCGCGTCAGAGTGGCTGCCGGTTCTGTTGCCAAGTGCGGCGAGGCTCACCACGTTGTGCGTCTTGACCAGCTATTCGGACGATCGAGGGCCGCTGTTGGTCAGCTAAGGCCCGCCGCGGCTCAGAACGTATGCTTACCTCCATGAGCGCGCCCGCGACAGACACCGTCTTGGTTCGCGCAGACGGGCCGGCGGCGCGCATCACCCTCAACCGGCCGGGAAAGCGCAACGCGCTCAGCCTCGAAGCCATGGAAGAACTGATCGCCACACTGCACCGGCTGGGCGAGGATCCTGGCGTGCGCGCGATCGTCATCGACTCCGCAGGCCCGGCGTTCTCCGCGGGTCACGACTTGACCGAGATGATCGGCCGCGACGTGCCGTTCTACCAGCGGCTGTTCGATGTCTGCACCGAGCTCATGGAGACCATCCACCGTGTGCCACAGCCGGTCATCGCGAAGGTCGAGGGGATGGCGACGGCGGCCGGCTGTCAGCTTGTCGCCGCCTGCGACCTGGTGGTGGCTGCCGATGGTGCACGCTTCGCCACTCCGGGTGTGAAGATCGGCCTGTTCTGCTCCACGCCGATGGTGCCGCTCTCGCGCGCGATCGGCCGCAAGCGTGCGCTGGAGATGCTGCTCACCGGCCAGCCAATCGCCGCAGACACCGCGCTCGACTGGGGCCTGGTGAATCGCGTCGCCCCGGCGGAGGCGCTTGAAGACGAGGTGAGCACCATCGTCGACGCAATCGTGGCCTCGAGCCCGCTGACCGTCGGTCTCGGCAAGGAGGCGTTCTACGCCCAGATCGAGCTCGACGAACACCGGGCATACGACCTGACGAAGGCCGTCATGGCGATGAATGCTCGCGCCGACGATGCCCAAGAGGGCATGTGCGCGTTCCTCGAGAAGCGCCCAGCGACCTGGCGTAGTAGCTAGACGCCGGGGCTATGCTCCTATTCCGGTAGTTTCGTGAAGTGAGCGTCCGTCCACTCCATGAGTCGGTGCGGCCCAGCCCCGTCTTCCTTGCGATCGTCGCGATTACCGGTGTCGGTGAGGCGCTCGCGTGGATGTCGGCGCATCCACCGGCCGACTCATAGCTTCCAACGCCGCCATCGGATGGATGTGTCATCAACCACTTGCCTCTTCGTATCGCATCCCACCGACGAGGCCGTGGAGTCGTCCGAGCAAGATCGCCGATGCAATCGGCTCAAGAATGTCGGCCAGCTCTGCGGAGTGATCCGAACCCGAATCCCACACGCGCTCTAGACGTTCCGACGTGCCGAGCATCCGCAGGATGGTCCCCTAGCCGTACTGGCTGAAGCCCCAGTCCAGCAGGCCGATTGCCTGGCCGTACATGTCACCCGTGCCGTACATCTGCACGACCACCAGACTGTGGCCGTTGCGCTGCGCGGCGCCGACGAAGGTGTGCTGGGCCAGATCGGTATAGCCCGTCTTGCCGACCAGCGTGCCGGGATAACGCTTCAACAGCTCGTTCTGGTTGACGATCTCCTTCGGTCCGTCGTCGGTGGGAAACAGTGACGACGGTTGGCGCACAATCGCGGCGAAGGCCGGATACCGAAGCGCGGCACGGTAGATCACCGCCAGATCGAACGGTGTCGTGACCGACTCCATCCCGGGACCGTCCAGGCCCGACGGCGAGGACGCGTGGGTGTTGCGCGCGCCAAGCGCGACTGCCTTGGCGTTCATTCTCGCGACGGCGGCCTGATATCCACCGAGTCCCTCGGCCAGCGTGTTGGCGGCGTCGTTGCCCGACACCAGCATCAGCCCGTCGAGTAGCTGGCGCACCGTGTAAGCCCGACCCTCCTTGACTCCGACACACGAGCACTCCACATCGGTGTTCGCGGGTGTCGCGACGATCACTGCATTGAGCGGGAGCTGATCCAGCACGACCATCGCGAGCAACGCCTTGATCGTGCTGGCCGGTGCGTGCGGCTCATATGGGTTGCGGGAAGCCAGAATTCGCCCGTTATCCAAATCGGCCAGCAGCCATGCCTGTGCCGGGCCCTGCGGGATCCCCACGGCGCCCGCGGGTTCGATGCCGGGCTCGGCCCACACCGGGGGAGCGACCATCAGGGCCGCGGACAACGTGATGGTCAACGCGGCCAACAACTTTCGCACGTGCGCCGAGACTACGCAGCGCATTCGCCGGCGAGGTCTCGGATGCGTTGCGATTCCGCAACTTAGAGTGAGCCGACGCTGGCCTTTGGGTCTTGAGCGAAGCCCCAGTCCAGCAATCCGGCGGCCTGATCCCAGTACGTCGGGCCGCCCTGTTTGATCAGCCCGTACATCATCGCTATCACCAGTCGACGTCCGCCTCGATCAGCGGCGGCGACGAATGTCTTCTTGGCAGCATCGGTGAAACCGGTCTTTCCGCCGATGGTGCCGGGGTAACGGTGCAGCAACTCGTCCTCGTTTACCAGCGGCTTCTCGCCCGCATCGGTCGGGAACATGGCCACTGGTTGCGAAGTGATCTGCGCGAACGTCGGATTGGCCATCGCGGCGCGGAAGATGATGGCCAGGTCTCGCGGAGTGGTGAACCCTGGGCCGCCGGGCCCGTCCAGCCCCGACGGCGTTGACGCGTGTGTGTTCACCGCGCCGATGGAGGCCGCTTTGGCGTTCATCTTGGCCACCGCGGTGTCGTAGCCGCCGATCATGTCGGCGAGTGCATTGGCGGCGTCGTTACCCGATACCAGCAGCACGGCATCAAGCAACTGGCGCGCCGTGTAGGTACGACCCGGTTTGATACCGGCGCAGTTGCACTCGACGTGTGTGTCGGCCTCGGTACCGACGACAGTCGCATCCAGGCTGGGCAGCTCTTCGAGCGCGGTGAGCGCCAGCAGCGTCTTGATCGTGCTCGCAGGCGGGTGGGCGACATCCATTTCTCGCCCAGCCAGCACCTGGCCTGTGTCCATGTCGGCGACGATCCACGCCGGAGCGGGGCCATCAGGGATCGGCACGCTGCCGACCGGTTGGATGTCCGGCTCGGCCGAGGCGGCCGGTGTTACGGACAGAAGGACCAGACTGAGACAAGCGCCAATAACAGCGACGAACCTCCCCATGGGACGTGCAGCCTAATCGCGACGCCCGATCGTGTTCAATCGACGCATGTTGAGCCTGGAGGAGATTTCGGACTGGTTCGAGATTCAGCAGCTGCTGATCGACTACTCGACGGCGATCGATCAACGACGATTCGACGACCTCGACCGGGTGTTCACACCAGACGCCTACATCGACTACCGGGCAATGGGCGGCATCGATGGCCGCTTTCCCGAGGTGAAGGCATGGCTGGCGCAGGTGCTGCCGAACTTCCCGGCCTACGCCCACATGCTGGGCAATTTCGACGTCCGCATCGACGGCGATACCGCGTCGTCCCGGACGATCTGCTTCAACCCGATGGTGCTCGGCGGTGATCAGAATCAGCTCTTGTACTGCGGGCTGTGGTACGAGGACGAGTTCATCCGCACGCCCGAGGGCTGGCGCATGAGTCGTCGCGTCGAAACCAAGTGCTTCGACAAAGTCGTGTGATGGCGCGCTTGGCCGAGAGCGCGGCGCCAGGGACGTCTCGGTTGGTGCGCTAGCGTCGAGATTGACGCCATGGTTGCTGGTCAGGTTCGCAGCCCGGGCTCAACGACCGTGGTGTCAATCTCGAGGACGGCACGGCGAACGGGAGGTCGCTACGCCGCCCGCCCGCCGACTAAGCAAGTAACGCTGTATCGGCTGGTCGTCGACCCGGCGCTGCTCGACCTGCAGGCCCGAATTCTGCAGTACCGCAGCGATCTCGTCGACGCGACGAATCAGTATGACGCTCACCGCACCCGTCGACGCGCCGCCCTTCCCACTGCCTTCTTGATTCGGTCCGACAAATACACCGACACGAAGATGTTGAAGATGTCCTCTCGCAGCCGGGTCAGCTTGGAGCTGGCGATGCGCCACTGCCCGTCGATCTTCTCGTAGGTCTCGTGGTAGTGGCCGTAGCCGCGCCGCATCATCCAT
>JBKOYU010001118.1:0-3096 GCA_046725575.1 Actinomycetota bacterium
GCCTCTGTACGGCGTGGTCGAGGATGCGAAGGCGCTGCCGCCGAATTCGCGGCTCAGCTTCCGCACGATCAGCTGTGGCACCGACGGGTTCGTCACGACGTGTCTGAACAGCGCCGACCAGTCGGGTTTTGTCCTCAGCCCCGACGGCAGCTACACCTTCGGCTAGAAACACTGCTGGTCGTTTCTGCGACACATAGGCTATGGCGATGCTGAGCAGAGTTCTGACAGGCTTTCTGGGAGCAGCGGCCGTCTTCGGCGTGCCCGGTATTGCGTCGGCTGAGCCGCCACCGGAGCCGGCGCCGCAGCCGCCTCCGCCGCCCAATGTCAATGCGTTAGCACCGGTGAAGCTGTCGGATTACGCGGTGATGGATGGTGCGTGGTACGTCTTCAGCTCGAGCGGGTTGACGTGCGTGCTGCAGCGCTCGGGCGGGTACGGCTGCAACGGTCCGATTCCAGGTGCGCCCGAAGGTGCGAATCTTGTCAGCGGCGTGGGGGGTGGGGTGCCTGCCTTCGCCAACACGGCCGGCCCGGTGTTCGGTCCACCCGAGGCGGCTAAGCCGCTGCCGGCTGGGTCGCGGATCAGCTACCAGACCGTCAGCTGCGGCAACGACGGCACGACGACGACTTGCGTCGACAACCGCAGCCAGTCGGGCTTTGTGATCAGCCCGGCAGGCAGCTTCGTTCTCAACGAGACGCCTCCGCTGCTGTACCGCCCCGAGGGCACCAACCCGTTCGCCAACTGAGTGTTCGTGCCCGAAATTGGGGTACTCGGAGCGGACGAGTCCGAGGAGGCGCGACCGCGAAACGGCTAGCGTTTCTCAGAACCCCGACCCGTGCACTTCGTGGCCCGGCTTCTCGGCGACCAGTCCGCGGTAGGCGTCTTCGACTGTGCAGCCGTGGTTGATCACGCCGTCGACCTCGCGCGCTATCGGCATGTTGATCCCGTACTTGTCGGCGAATTCCATGATGACGCTGGAGGCCTTCACACCCTCGGCGACCTGATTCATCGACGCGATGATCTCGTCGATCGGCTTACCCGCACCCAGCTGCTCGCCGACGTGACGGTTGCGGCTGCGCTGGCTGGTGCACGTGACGATCAGGTCGCCCATGCCAGCCAATCCCGCGAACGTGTCGCGGTGCCCGCCCACCGCCTCGCCCAGCTTCGACATTTCCCGCACCGCGCGGGCGATCACCATCGCGCGGGTGTTCTCGCCGATACCCAACGAGTAACCCATGCCGACCGCGATCGCATAGACGTTCTTCAGCGCGCCCGCCATCTCCACGCCGATCACGTCGTCGGTGGTGTATGTCCGAAAACGTCTGGTGCGGAACAGCTCAGCGAGCCGGGCCGCCAGATGCTGGTCGGGCATCGCCAGCACCGCCGCGGCCGCGTAGCCGTCTGCGATCTCACGCGCGATGTTCGGCCCGGCCAGGATTCCCGCCGGATGTCCGGGCAGCACCTCGTCGACGATCTGGCTCATGCGGTAGTTGGTGCCCTGCTCGAGACCCTTCACCAGCGACACCACCGGCACCCACGGCCGCAGCTCCTTGGCGAGCTCGGTGAGCACCCCACGGAAGCCGTGCGACGGGACGCCCATGACGACGACGTCGGCGCAGTTGGCCGCCTCGGTGAAGTCGGTGGTGGCGCACAGCGTCGGCGACAGCATCACCTCGTTGCCGAGATACTTCGAGTTGTGGTGGTTCTCATTGATGTCCTTGGCCGTCTCCTCGGAGCGCACCCACTGCAGGGTCGGCCCTCGCCGCGCGCAGATGGACGCCACGGTGGTGCCCCAGGATCCTCCGCCGAGGACGACGACATTGGGTACGCGTTGCGCAGGTGCCATGCCGATCAGCGTAGGACCGACACCTCTTGTTTCACCCGTAGTTGACGAACTGCCGTGCTTCGAAATTGCGTCGGATGCGGCGGTCGTTCGCGGCATGATCGCGGGCATGGGAATTGCCAGTGACCGCGGCGACACAACTCGCACCGCTGTGGACGACGGCTCGCACCAGGCGGTGCCGGATATCGTCGCCGCGAGCACGCGCATCGGGACTATCGCGCTGACCCTTGGCGCGCGCGGGGTAGAACGTCGTTGTATCCCCATCGAGCATCGCTTTCGCGCTGGCGTTGCTCACCGAGGGAGCCCGAGGGGTCACACTTGCCGAGCTGGACGCTGTCCTGGGTGCATCCGGGGAGGAGCGACGGCTCGCGGTCGCGCGTCTGCGGCGTGAGCTCGGTGTCTACGACGGCGACCCAGCCGTCGTGCAGGAGCCCGAGCCGCCGCGGCGTCCGCTGGTGCACCTGGCCGCGCGGATCGTGCTCGACGAAACACTGGACACCGAGCCCGGTTTCCTGACGCATGCCGGCACAGCGGCGGTGGAACGCGCCGATCTCACGACAGCCGCAAGCAAGGAGATTCTCGACGCGTGGGTACGTCACCACACCGGAGGGCTGGTCGAGCGGTCGGCGATCGTGCCGGCCGCGGACACTAACGTCGGTGCGTCACCGATAGTTGACGAACTGCAACGCTACGTCGAGGTCCGCCTTCTTCAGCATGGCGATGACGGCCTGAAGGTCGTCGCGCTTCTTGGAGGAGACGCGGACCTCGTCGCCCTGGATCTGCGTCTTAACGCCCTTGGGTCCCTCGTCGCGGATCAGCTTGGTGATCTTCTTCGCGTTCTCGCTGCTGATGCCCTGCTTGATGGTGCCACTGACCTTGTAGGTCTTACCGCTGGCCTGCGGTTCGCCCGCATCGAAAGCTTTCATGGAGATGTCGCGGCGGATGAGCTTTTCCTTGAAGACGTCGATCGCGGCCTTGGCGCGCTCCTCGGTGGAGGAGGTGATGGTGATGGTCTCCTCGCCCTGCCATGCGATGGATGTGTCGGTGCCGCGGAAGTCGAAGCGGGTGGCCAGCTCCTTGGCTGCCTGGTTCAGCGCGTTGTCGACCTCCTGGCGATCAACCTTGCTCACGACATCGAACGATGAATCCGCCATTGGATCCGTCCTCCTGGGTGGTCTGATGCGTTTTCGTCTTAGGCCCATACTCGTTGTACCCTGCTAGTCGCACCAAACCGGGTCACGGCGTGGTGCAGCAC
>JBKOYU010001066.1:0-9120 GCA_046725575.1 Actinomycetota bacterium
CCGCCTTTCCACTAGCCGAATCCCGCGCCGATGGCCCGTTCATAGACGTCATCGCAACCCAATCCATCAGGCACGGGCAGTTCCAGCGGCTTCCCCACCGCTGGCACCAACCCGTGCTTACCACTGGGAGAATAGCGTGGCCAATGGGGTTACTGCGACGGGTGTGGGCTAATCAATTTGAAATTGATGAACTACTCGGATGTAATTCCGAGCTGCTCAGAGCGCTTTTTTGCGGCTTCAACGGCATTGGCGACCGCCGCCCGCAAACCGCCCCGTTCGAGTTCGCGCAGCCCAGCAGCGGTGGTACCGCCCGGCGAGGTAACCGTGGCGCGCAATTGCGCGGCGGTGGTGTCCATGGCGGTGCCCATCGCGGCGTCACCGGCTGGCTGCGCCTCGTCCAGCCGCTCCAGCAACATCGCGGCCGAGCCTGCCATGGTTTGCACGACCAGATCGGTGGCCACGGAACGTGTCAGCCCGGCGGCGACGCCCGCGTCGACGAGCGCCTCGACCATCAGGAAGAAGTACGCCGGCCCGGAGCCCGACACCGCGGTGACCGCGTCGAGTTGCGACTCAGGCACCGTCAGCACGCCACCGACCGCATCGAAGATCGCCGACACTTCCTTGAGTTGTCCGGCGGTGGCGAACCGGCCGCGCGCCAGTGCGCTGACTCCCCCGCCGACGACGACGGGCGCATTGGGCATCACCCGGATCACCGGCGATCCGGCCGGCAGCTTGTTCTCGTAGAACTCCGTTGTCACGCCCGCGACTACCGACACGAAAACCTGTTCGGTGGTGTCGCTTTCGGCCTTCGCCGCCGCGTCGGCGATCTCGCCGACGACAGTCCCCACATCGGCGGGCTTGACAGCGACGATCACGTAGGTCGCGGTGTCGACAGCGTCGGCGACCGTCGTCACGAACACCGAATACGTGTCGGACAGATACTTCGCGCGATCTGGACTCTTCTCTGCGACCACCAGGTCCTTGACCTGCCGTCCGGCACGCAGCAGCCCGGATAGCAGTGCCTCGCCAATACTTCCACCGCCGACGATCGCGATTCTGGCCATGCGCGCAAGCATTGCACGCGCCCAACACTCGGAGTTATTCGACGCCTCCGGCGTCACGCATCGGGTGGCACCATCGCGAGTTGACGGCTCTGCACGATGATGCGGCCCTCGCAGTCGACGACGATGTGGTCCTCGTCGAACCAGTCCTGGCCGATCTGCACCGTCGTGCACAAGACGCGCAGCCAGCCGTCGGCGGGCAGCGCACGCAGATAAGCGGTGAGCTGAACCGTCGGAGCCCACCCCATTCGGTTGACGCCGAACGTCACCGGTGCGGACACATCCCCGCAGAGGAGCGCGAAAAGCACATCCGGCGCAACACCTTTCGGGCGCACCCAGTACTCGATGATGGGCGGCCCGCCGTCGGTGCGCGGGGTGAACGTCGTCAGCGATGGCCGGATGTCGCAGCCGTGGGCCAAATGGACGATGTCTTCCATCGGGTGGCCCGGGCCGATGGGCTCCAAGCCGGGTGGTGGCTCCGGCGTCATCTGGGGGTACCCCCAGCTTTGCGAGGGGGACGGCACCACCGGATTGACCGACAACAGCGGCGGCACATGATGCTCAGGGTCTCCCAGTGTCACCGCCGCACGGACCGCAGTTCGATTGCCCTGGTTCAACTCGACGTCGATGAGGCTGACCCGGCGTCCACGTTTACGCACGGTAGTGACCACCCGCATCGGGCCCGGGTCGGGGGCCCACAGAAAGTTGCCTGACACCGCGATCGGCTGAACGTTTTCGCCGTGCTCCTTGAGCGCCGCGTTGGCACACAGCGCCAGCATCGCCCCGCCGTGCACCTTGGGCCCGATGGTCCAATGCTCGTTGAGTTCGCCGTCATATACGCCGTCCCCGCCCGGGGTGAGCGCCATGGCGTCGGTGAACAGGGTGGATCCCGGCATGCGTGTTCCCTTGTGGCGTCAGCGCATCAGGTGCGCGCGGGCGAATTGCAGTGACTCCTTCAGCAGCGCCTCGCGTTCGGTCGCGGTGCGCGCGCCCGATGTGGTCACTTCGAGGATCACATGCCCGGAAAAGTCGCCGGCCGCCAGCATCTCGCAGATCTCGACGGCGGGCTGGGTGCCGCGGCCCGGCACCAGGTGCTCGTCGGTGGAGGCGCCGCTGCCGTCGCACAGGTGCAGGTGCACCAGCCCATCCGGACCATCGATGCCCATCCGCAGCGCCATGTCGACCGCGTCGGTGCCTGCAGTCGCGGTGTGCGACAGGTCGAGCGTGTAGTGGGCGTGGTTGCCGTCAAGCGGGTCGTAGGACGGCGCGAACGCCGAGATGCCTGGCCCCGGCTTGCCGCCTCGCTTGCGCATCCGCTCGATCGATGTCTGGCCGGCACCGAAGAACCGGTCGGCGCGGAACGGAAACATGTTCTCCACCGCGACCATCACGTCGCTGGACGCCTCGAGCTCGGCCACCTGATCGGAAAAGCCCTCGGCGTAGCGGCGCTGCCACCGGAACGGCGGATGCACGACAACGGTCTGCGCGCCGAGCTGTTCGGCCGCCCGCACACTGCGCTCCAGCTTCGGGATCGGGTTGGCGCCCCACACCCGCTGCGAGATCAGCAGGCACGGCGCATGTACCGACAACACCGGCACGTCATAGCGCTTCGACATCTGCTCGATGGCATCGATGTCCTGGCTGACCGTTTCGGCCCACACCATCAGTTCGACGCCGTCGTAGCCGAGCCGGGCCGCGTACTCGAAGGCGGCCTCGGTCCTCAGCGGATAGACCGAGGCAGTCGACAGACCGACCTTGATGGCGGGGCGCACTGTGATTTTTCGGCGGCAGTCGTCGCCGTCAGCCCGACTGCAGCAGTGCCAACGGTCCCAGTGTGACCAGAGCACCGACCGCCACCGCGATCAGTGTGCTGCCGATGTCCTCGGTCTTGCGCACCACGCGGACGCCAACGACCAAGCCGAGGATCACCAGCACCGACAGCACGAGCGCGACGATGTTGTTCCACTTCCACAGCTGGTCGAATGCGATGAACAGGCCCGCGCCGAACGCGACCGCGACGACGCACTGACCCACGACCCATGCGCCGCGCAGGAACGACGACATCGTCGAAGGCGCCGTGGCCGTGTCCTCGTCCTCCTCGAGATCGACGTCCTCGGGACGGCGGGGCGTGCCGCGCCGGGCCATGTCGTCGGCGACGGTCTGGCCGCCGAACAGCGTGCCCGCCGAGGACCGCAGGTATGACGGCAGCTCGTCGTTGTCCTTCTCCTCGACCGCGGCCTCGGTGTCCTCGTCCTCGATCTCCGGTTCCTCGGCCAGGTCCACCGCGGAATCAAACAGGTCGTCGTCCTCGTCGACCGGATCGGGGCTCATCTGCTCGGCACCCCGGCCTACTGGCCCGCGGAAGGGCCGCTGGCCTGGTGTGTACCGCGGGCGACGCGGCGGGGGCGCGAAGAAGTCCACGGGGTCGGCGTCGGCGTCGCGCTGCTCGATGTGGGCCGCGTATTCGGCGACCGCGTCGGCGTAGTCGTCGTCGTCTTCGTACTCGTCCTCGGCTGGTTCGGCCTCCGCCGCCGGCTCGGTTTCGACCTCGTCGACGTGGCCGCGGACACCGTTGGTCGACGCCGCGACGGGCTCGTCGGTGACCTCGGGGATGGTTCGGGTGGTTTCGTTTTCGTCGACGTCGTCGGCGTCGTCACCGGAAACGATCGGGATGTCGCCGGTCAGCTCGGCGACCGTGACAGAGTCGCTGTTGCCACGGCGCCGCCGGCGCCGCCCGCCGACGGGCGGGGCACCGATCGTGCCGTTTCGCGCCAGCAACTCGGCGACCGAGATCGGTCGCGTGCCGCTGTGGCTGTCTTCTGGTCCTGTCATCGTGTGTTGCCTCTGGGCCCAGCTACTTCTCGTCCAGCCTCGTGCACGGACGTTTCCACCAAGGCCGTTCCGTCGGCTTCGCTGTCGAGTTTGCGCAGAATCAGCCCTTCTCGCAATGCCCAGGGGCAGATATCCACACTATCGATATCGAGAGCCTTCATACTCGCCTCAGCAACCAAAGCGCCGGCCACGATCTGTGGCGCGCGCTCGGCACTCACCCCTTCCAACTCCGCACGGTCGGCCGCGGTCATCCTAGAGATGAAATTTATGAGCTGCCTGAGGCCGGTCGCCGTCAGTGTCCTCTTGACCCGCGGACCCGCTCCGGAGGGTGCGGCGCCGGTGAGGCGGGCCAGCGAGCGGAAGGTCTTCGACGTGGCCACCGCCAGGTCGGGGGTTCCGGCCTCGGACATCGTGGCGCCGGCCTCCGATAGTTCGGTGGCTAGCCAGTCACGCAGCATGCCCACTCGGCGGCGGCCAGGCGGATCGTCGGGCAGCCATTCGCGGGTGAGGCGGCCGGCGCCCAGCGGCAGCGACAGCGCCACTTCGGGCTCCTCGTCGACGCCGTTGGACAACTCCAGCGAACCGCCGCCGATGTCGATGTTGATGATGCGCCCAGCGCTCCAGCCGTACCAGCGGCGCACCGCCAGGAATGTCAACCGGGATTCGTCGACACCGCTGAGCACCTGCAGCGCCACGCCGGTCTCGGCTAGCACCCGGGACAGCACGTCCTCGGAGTTCTTGGCGTCGCGCACGGCGGACGTGGCGAACGCCATCAGCTCGGCGCAGCCGGAGCTGGCGGCGATCTTGGCGAACTCGTCGATGGTGCTGATCAGTTTGTCGGCGCCCTTGCGGGTCAGCTTGCCGGAGCCGTCGATTGCCTCGGCGAGCCGCAGCGACGCCTTGGTGGCGCTCATCGGTGTTGGATGGCCGCCGCGGCGCGCGTCCACCACCAACAGATGGACGGTATTGCTGCCGACATCCAGCACGCCTAATCGCACGCACCCAACCTACTGGGTTTACCGTTGAATGCTGTGACGGCATCACATCCCGGCGAGGTCGATCTGGACTTTGCCCGTGAGTGGGTGGAGTTCTACGACCCAGACAACCCTGAACATCTGATCGCGGCCGACCTGACCTGGCTGCTGTCGCGGTGGACGTGCGTGTTCGGCACTCCGGCGTGCAAGGGCACCGTCGAGGGCAGGCCCGACGACGGGTGTTGCTCGCACGGCGCGTTTCTGTCCGACAAGGACGATCGCGCCCGGCTGGATGACGCCGTCAAACAGCTGACCGACGAGGATTGGCAGTTCCGCGAGAAGGGCCTGGGCAAGAAGGGCTATCTCGAGATGGATGAGTACGACGACAAGCCCAACCTTCGCACGCGAAAGTACAAAGGCGCCTGCATCTTTCTGAATCGGCCTGGTTTCCCCGGCGGTATCGGCTGCGCGCTGCACACCAAGGCGCTCAAGCTGGGTGTCGAGCCGTTGACAATGAAGCCGGACGTCTGCTGGCAGCTGCCGATACGCCGCACCCAAGAGTGGGTGGAGAGGCCGGACGGGACGGAGATCCTCAAGACCTGGATCACCGAGTACGACCGCCGCGGCTGGGGCGAGGGCGGCGCGGACCTGCACTGGTACTGCACCGGCGACCCCAACGCGCATGTCGGCGCCAAGCAGGTGTGGGAGTCGTATGCCGCCGAATTGACCGAGCTGCTCGGTGAGAAGGCGTACGCCGAGCTGGCCGCAATATGCAAGCGGCGCAGCGGCTTAGGACTGATCGCCGTGCACCCTGCAACCCGCCTGGCCGAATGACTGAAGACCTCGGCTCTTCGCGCGAGCGCTCATCGCTGTTCCTGTTCAGGCTGATCCCGCCACGGGCGGATTTCGCGCAGACGATGACGGCGGAGGAACAGCAAGCCATGGCCGAGCACATGGAGTACTGGCAGCAGCTGCTGCACGACGGCAAGGTCGTGGTCTACGGACCCGTCGCCGACCCCGAAGGGGTGTGGGGTCTCGGCGTGGTGCGCGCCGCCGACCGCGCCGAAGTGCTGGCGATCGGCGAGGCCGACCCGTCAGTTACCGCCGGTGTCAACACCTTTGAGGTGTTCGAGATCATGGACGGGACCACGGGCTAGCCCGCCGAGTGTGGGGTTATGACACGCTTCCCTGGCGTGAAGCGTGCCGGTAACCCACGTTCGGCGGGCGGTCTCGTTACCCCTCGAGTTTGTAGCCGAGGCCGCGCACCGTGACCAGGTGCACCGGGTTGGCCGGGTCGGCCTCAATCTTCGACCGCAGCCGCTTGACGTGCACGTCGAGGGTCTTGGTGTCGCCGACATAGTCTGCGCCCCAGACCCGATCGATCAGCTGCCCGCGGGTGAGCACTCGACCGCTGTTGCGCATCAGGTACTCCAACAGATCGAACTCCTTGAGCGGCAAGGTGATCGCTTCGCCATTGACGGACACGACGTGCCGCTCGACGTCCATCCGCACCGGGCCGGCCTCCAAAATGCCGTCACCGATGCCGGAGTCGTCGTTGTCGCTGCCGCGGCGCAGCACGGCCCGAATGCGCGCGATTAGCTCGCGTGCCGAGTACGGCTTGGTGACGTAGTCGTCGGCACCGAGTTCGAGCCCGACGACCTTGTCGATCTCACTGTCCCGCGCCGTCACGATGATGACGGGAACGCTTGAGCGGGAACGCAGTTGCTTGCACACGTCGGTGCCGCTCATACCGGGCAGCATCAGGTCCAGCAGGACGATGTCGGCACCGGCACGTTCGAATTCCGCCAGGGCCGACGGGCCGTCGGCCACCACGGTAGCCTCAAAGCCCTCCTTGCGAAGGAGAAAGGCCAGGGGATCGGCCAAGGACTCCTCGTCCTCCACGATCAACACGCTGGTCATTGTTCTGGCTAGTCCTCTCGCTCGTCCGATTCATCTTCATGATCGGGGTAGGCCGGAATCGACAGGGTGAACGTCGATCCCGTTCCCGGCTGACTCCACAGCCGGATGGATCCGTTGTGATTGGCGGCGACGTGCTTGACGATCGCGAGGCCGAGACCGGTGCCGCCGGTGGCGCGGGAGCGCGCCTTGTCGACGCGGAAGAACCGCTCGAACACCCGCTCCTGGTCCTCGCGCGCGATGCCGATGCCGCGGTCGGTGACCGCGATCTCGACGTTGGGCCCGCACCGGCGCCTGCTGATCGACACCGAAGACCCGTTGGGCGAGTAAGCGATTGCGTTCGACACCAGGTTGGCGATCGCGGTCACCAACAGTGGTTGGTCACCGTAGACCCGGTAGCCGGTCGGGGCGTCGGTGGTAATGGCGATGTCGGCGTTGTCGGCGGCCACCTTGTAGCGCGACAGCGCCTCGGACACCACGGAGTCGACCTCGACGGCATCCAGATCGGGCAGCCGTTCGCCGCCCTGCAGCCGCGACAGGTCGATCAGCTCACCGACCATGTTGGCCAGCCGGTTCGATTCCGCGAGCATCTTCTCGGCGAACCGTCGCACGGTGTCGGGGTCGTCAGCGGAGGCCAGCAGGGCCTCGGCGAGCACGCCCATCGCGCCGACCGGCGTCTTGAGTTCGTGGCTGACGTTGGCCACGAAGTCGCGGCGGGTGGCTTCCATGCGCGCGTGTTCGGACTGGTCGTCGACGTAGACCACAGCGAACCGGCGATCGTCCTCGGTGAGCAGGCGCACGTGCCCGCGGACCGACAGCCCGGACCGGCCGGGGTTGGCGCGTTTGCGTGGCGAAAGGTCGACCTCGCCGGCCTCACCGGTCGCCAGCGTGCGCTCCGCGGCCAGCCAGGCCCGGTCGTCGAGCAGGCGGTCACGGACCAGTCCCAACTGTTGGGCCCGGTCGTTGGTGTAGACGACGTCACGGTAGGTGTCGACCACGACAATCCCCACCGGCGCTCGCGACACGATGTGCTCCAGCATTTGCGAGACGGTGATGCCGGACTGCTCGGCCGCGCGCCGTCGCCTGCTTTCCAGGATGCGCGGGGTAAGCGCGGCCGCCAACCCGCCACCGATCACCAGTGCGAGCAGTGCCGCGACCCCCACGAGGAGGAGCGCCGATACCACACTCACGCGAAAATCGTACGCATCCGGTGAACGTCATCCCAGCAGCGTGCGGCCAAAACGGGACATGTCACACGGCCAATCGCAGGTGTTCGGTAGCCGTTTACCCAGTGTTTGCCGTAGGGCACCTACTTGGCGCCCTGGGCGGCCACTGCCGCCGCACCCGCGGCCGCGGCTTCGGGGTCCAGATACTGCCCGCCGATCACCTTCGGCTTGAGGTCGCCGTCCAGGTCGTAGCGGAGCGGGATCCCCGTCGGGATGTTCAGCCCGACGACGTCCTCGTCAGACATGCCGTCGAGGTATTTCACCAGCGCGCGCAACGAGTTGCCGTGCGCAGCGATCAACACCGTCTTGCCTGCCTGCAGGTCGGCCACGATCGTGCCCTCGTAGTACGGCACGAACCGCTCGACGACGTCTTTCAGGCATTCCGTCAGCGGCCCGCCGTTGATGTCGGCGTAGCGCGGATCGCTGTCCTGGCTGTACTTGCTGCCGGCCTCTATCGGCGGCGGCGGGGTGTCGTAGCTGCGCCGCCACGCCATGAACTGCTCTTCGCCGTACTTCTGCTTGGTCTCGGCCTTGTTCAGGCCCTGCAGCGCGCCGTAGTGCCGCTCGTTGAGCCGCCAGTTGCGGTGCACCGGAATCCAATGCCGGTCAGCCGTGTCCAGCGTGAGGTTGGCGGTGTTGATCGCGCGCCGCAGCACCGACGTGTACACCACGTCGGGCTGACGGTCCAGCTCCCTGATCAGCTCGCCCGCACGGATCGCTTCGACCCTGCCCTTCTCGGTGAGATCGACGTCGACCCAGCCGGTGAACAGGTTCTTCTCGTTCCAGTCGCTCTCGCCGTGGCGCAGAAGAATTAGCGTTGCTGTGTTTTCGAAGCCCATGGCGGAATCCTCTCACGACGCCGGTCAGTCGTCCTCGTCAATCAGGTGGGCGAACGCCTGCAGGTTCTTCAGCGACTCGCCGCGCCACACCCGCCACTCCCACTCTTTCTGGATCGACGACCGAAAACCCAACTCCAGCAACGTATTGAAGTCCGAATCGACGGCCTCGAGCACCTGGCCGAGGACGCGATCTATCTCGTCGGGGGTGACCGAGGCCAGCGCCATCCGGCCGACCAGATAGATGTCGCCGACGTTGTCCAGCGTGTAGGCC
>JBKOYU010000420.1:0-3878 GCA_046725575.1 Actinomycetota bacterium
CACGCGGCGTTCTCGGTGCGCGCCCACCCCGCGGCGGCATCCACCAGCGCCGCGTCATCCAACGCGGCCAGGTCGCCAATCTCGGGCAACGAACCATCGAACATACGGGCGAAACTACCCGCGCGCGGCGACCCCGCCCCGACCAAGCCCCGCCGCCCAAGCCCAGCCTGTGGATGAATTCGCGACTGTGGATAAGTTGCTCTGCGTGAGCCAAAGGGTTGCCGAATGCCAATAGGCACTGTTCGGTGTACCGACGGGACAAGAAAGGACAGGCAGTGACCCAGCGACGAGACAACGTGCTGCTCGTGCATTGGCACGACCTCGGCCGCTACCTCGGCGCCTACGGCCGCACCGACGTCTCCAGTCCGCGCCTCGATCGGCTCGCCGAGGAGGGCATCCTGTTCACCCGCGCGCACGCCACCGCGCCGCTGTGCTCCCCGTCGCGCGGCTCCTTGTTCACCGGCCGCTACCCGCAGAACAACGGCCTGGTTGGTCTGGCCCATCACGGCTGGGAGTACCGCGCCGGCGTCCGGACGCTGCCCCACATTCTGTCCGAATCCGGTTGGTACACAGCACTATTCGGCATGCAACACGAGACGTCGTACCCGCCCAATCTAGGCTTCGACGAATTCGACGTGTCGAACTCCTACTGCGAATACGTCGCCGAACACGCGACCCGCTGGCTCACCGACCCTCCCCAACAGCCCTTCCTGCTCACCGCGGGGTTCTTCGAAACGCACCGGCCCTATCCGCGCGAGCGCTACGACCCCGCGGACGCCGATGACGTGGTGGTGCCCCACTATCTGCCCGACACCGGCGACATCCGGCAGGATCTGGCCGAGTTCTACGGGTCGATCTCGGTCGCCGACGCCGCGGTCGGCCAGCTGCTCGACACGCTGGATGAAACGGGACTCGACGAATCGACCTGGGTGGTCTTCGTGACCGACCACGGTCCAGCGCTGCCGCGCGCCAAGTCGACGCTCTACGACGCAGGCACCGGAATAGCACTGATCGTGCGGCCGCCGCGGAACACCCGCATCGAGCCCCAGGTGTACGACGAATTATTCAGCGGTGTCGACCTGCTGCCCACCCTCCTCGAACTGCTCGGCGTCGACATTCCCGCCGACATCGACGGCATGTCGCATGCTCGCGATCTGCAAACAGCACCCCAGCACAGCCCGCCGGTGCGCACTGAGGTCTACACCATGAAGACGTATCACGATTCCTTCGACCCGATTCGCGCCATCCGGACGAAGGAGTACAGCTACATCGAGAACTACGCGTCGCGGCCGCTGCTCGATCTGCCGTGGGATATTGCCGAAAGCGCGCCCGGCCGGATCATGGAACCCTTCGTGCATGCGCAGCGGCCAGAGCGCGAGCTCTACGACCTTGTCGAGGATCCGGCCGAGTCACACAACCTGCTGGGGTCCGACGTCACCGACAAGGCCGAAGCGATCGCCAACGACCTCGCGCTGCTCCTCGACGACTGGCGCAACAAGACCAACGACGTCATACCGTCCGAGTTCGCGGGCACCCGAATTGCGGAGCGCTACACCGAAACCTACTTACGCATCCACGGTCCACAAGTCACCAGCCGGTCGGCCATCGCCTCGGAGCGAGGCATCGAAGACGACCACATTTCCGGACAATAATTCTGCTCACGGTGATTCCAATGTTCGCAAGTGCCAAGAGATTTGATTGCGGTTAGGCTCACGTGCATGTCAGATTCGAATGCCTATCTGGTGCTTGCTTCGCAGCGCAGTGGCAGCACGCTGCTCGTCGAATCACTGCGGGCCACGGGTGTGGCGGGCGAACCCGGTGAGTTCTTTCAGTACCTGCCGACGACGAGCCAATCCCCGCAGCCGAGAGAGTGGTTCGAAGGCGTGCAGGACGAGTCGATCCTGGGCATGCTTGATCCGCTGGACGAAGGCAAGCCGGACCTCGCACCGCCCGAGATCTGGCGTGACTACATCCGCACCGTCGGCCGCACCCCCAACGGCATCTGGGGCGGCAAGCTAATGTGGAACCAAACGCCACTGCTGCTGCAGCGCGCGGCAGGCCTGCCCGACCCGTCCGGAGCCGGCTTGTTGTCGGCGATCCGCGACGTCATCGGCAGCGATCCGGTTCTCGTGCACGTCTACCGTCCCGACGTTGTCTCCCAAGCAGTTTCGTTCTGGCGTGCGGTCCAGACCCGCGTCTGGCGCGGCAGGCCCGATCCGGCGCGCGACTCCCGCGCCGAGTATCACGCCGCGGCCATCGCACATGTCGTCACCATGCTGCGCGAACAGGAGAAGGGCTGGCGAGCTTGGTTCGACGAGGAAGGCATCGAGCCGATCGACATCTCATACCCGTTTCTCTGGCGCAACCTCACCCAGATCGTCGGCAGCATCCTCGAGGCGATCGGGCAAGACCCGGGACTCGCACCCGCCCCCGTGCTGGCACGCCAGGCCGATCAACGCTCCGACGACTGGGTAGACCGCTACCGGTCCGACGCGGCGAGGCATGGGCTCCCGACATGACCTCAACCGACCTGAGCCACAACGAATATCCGGCGGAACGGAAAGAACGTCTTGCCGTCGGGCCGCACCGGATATGCCGCGTCGAGCATCGGGATCAGCTCTTGCTGGAACTGCTGCCATTGTGGTTCGGTAAGCCGACGCTTCACCGGCGTCAGCGCAGTGCCGGTGATCCACCCCAGCACCGGGTTTTCACCACTCAGTTCGTGGATATACGTGGTCTCCCACGCGTCGACGGTGCAGCCAGCGTCGCTGAGCAGCGCCGCATATCCTGACGGGTCGTCGACTTGGCCTTCACGAAACGGGAAGTCCTGCAACGGCTCTGACCACTGATCGCGGCGGGCGAGCTCGCGGACGGCCCGATGCGACGGCGCGTCGAAGTTCCCAGGCACCTGCATCGCGATCCACGAACCGGCGTCCAACTGCCCGGCCCACCGCACCAGCAACTCGGCGTGTTCGGGCACCCAGTGCAGGGTGGCATTGCTCACCACGACGTCGGTGTCGGGTTGCGGTGTCCACGTTCGCACGTCGCCGACGCGGGCGTCGACACCGCGTTCGCGGGCCGCGTCCACCATCTCCGGTGAGCTGTCCCACGCCTCGACGACGGCATCCGGCCAGCGCTGCGCCAGGGTCACGGTGAGATTGCCGGGACCACAGCCGAGGTCGACGACCCGGCGAGGCTTGTCGGCGCCGACCCGCGACAGCAGGTCGAAGAACGGGCGACCACGATGATCGGCGAAGGCCAGGTAGACGTCGGGATTCCACATGACGCCAGTGTCGCACCCACAGAACCCACAGCGGGTTCCCAGCCGAGGCACAGGGGCCGGTGCGCGCTGGCGCCGCGGTCATTGCTCGCCGGTGCGGTTTCCCGAACAGGCGCACCGAATTGTGCGCGTTGCTGGCGATCGCCGCGCTGGTGGGCATCGGTGAGGTGTGGGCGTGGCGGCGGAAGTCGTCCTGGGATGGCCGCTGCGCGCTGGCCGCGATGATCGTGCTTGCGGCCGCCTCTTCGGCGATCCTGCTGCACCGCAACGTCTTTGGCCCGCCGTGGCTACCCTGGTTAATCGTCGTGCTGGCCGTAGTGAGCGGCGTCGGCGTGTTGTGGCCCCGCCCACCTGTGGCCGCGCTGGTGCTCGGGTACTTGGCCGGACTGGCTGGGGCCACAGCGTTTTCGCTCGCGACGGCGGCGACGCCCGTCGCAGTCGGTCAGCCCGTCGGTGGATTCGACGAAGTCACCGCCGGCCTCGACGTTGGGCGGCCGTGGCCCAGGCTGCACACCGGCGTCGATGACGGCGACGGTCTGGCCGTCACCGCGGCTGTGCTGCCATGCTTCAGGTAGGTTGAGCGACAACTGGTTTGGGC
>JBKOYU010000501.1:0-2702 GCA_046725575.1 Actinomycetota bacterium
CGCCTACACGCAGCTGATCATCGCAGGCTTGGCGGGCTTCATCGTCGGGCAGACCATCAACGCCTGGGTGGTGGTGCGCATCAAGGAGCGCACCAAGGAGAAGCACCTGTGGGCGCGGCTGGTCGGGTCCACTTTCGCGGGCCAGCTGGGTGACACGGTGGTGTTCTGCAGCATCGCGGCGGGCGCCATCGGCATCAACACCGTCGGCGACTTCGTCACCTATACGGCGTTGGGCTGGTTCTACAAGACCGCCGTCGAGGTGATCATGCTGCCGGTGACCTATCGGGTGATCGCCTACATCAAGCGCCACGAGCCGACGTACGGGGCGACTCTATGAGCTATCGCTAAGGCTCCTCTGGCAAGGCTCATAGAGCTACAGCTTTCTTAGCTACTCGCGGGTAAGTTCGGGTTTATGAGCGTGACTGCGGATCTGATGGATACCGGTCGGAGCACCGGCCCCATCATCATTCATGACTATGGCGATCAGGCGCTGTTGCTTGAGTTCGACAGCACCGCCGAAGTATTGGCGTGGGCGGACGTGCTGCGTGAGGCCGAGCTGCTCGGCGTGCTGGACATCGTTCCGGCGTCGCGCACGGTGCTGATCAAACTCGCCGGACCGCGCTATCAGGCGCCGACCCGCCAACGGCTCGGCAAGCTCCGCGTGACGGCCGAGGCGCTGTCGGAGACGACCACACCCCACGATGGTCGCGCCGACATCGAGATCGATGTGGTGTACGACGGCGCCGACCTCGATGAGGTGGCCCGGCTCACCGACATGACCCCCGACCAGGTGGTGGCCGCGCACACCGGCACGCTGTGGCGGGTCGGATTCGGTGGTTTCGCACCGGGTTTCGCGTACCTGGTCGGTGGCGACGAACGCCTCAACGTGCCGCGGCAGTCCGAGCCGCGGACCAGGGTGCCCGCAGGGTCGGTGGCGCTGGCCGGGGAGTTCAGCGGCGTCTACCCGCGGGAGTCACCCGGGGGTTGGCAGCTGATCGGGCGCACGGACGCCGAGCTGTGGGACGTCGACCGCGACCCACCTGCACTGCTGAGGCCAGGCATGTGGGTTCAGTTCCGGGAGGTGCGGTGATGACCACGTTGGAGGTGCTGCGCACCGGTCCGCTCGCGCTGATCGAGGATCTCGGCCGACCAGGCCTGGCGCATATGGGTGTCGGACGCTCAGGCGCGGCCGATCGCCGGTCGCACGCGCTGGCCAACCGCCTGGTCGCCAACCCCGGCGACCGCGCCACTATCGAGGTGACATTCGGCGGGTTCTCGGCGCGGGTGCGCGGCGGCGACGTCGCGGTCGCGGTGACCGGCGCCGACACCGATCCGTCGGTGAACGGAAAGCCGTTCGGCACCAACAGCATTCACTATGCGCACGACGGCGAGGTGATCTCGCTGGGTGCGCCGCATACCGGCCTGCGCACGTATCTGGCGGTGCGTGGCGGCATCGACGTCTCGCCCGTGCTGGGCTCGCGCTCCTATGACGTGATGTCGGCGATCGGTCCGCTGCCCCTTCAGCCCGGCGATGTGCTGCCGATCGGCGAACACACCGGCGAACTTCCCGAACTGGACCAGGCGCCGGTGGCCGCGATCGAAGACGAGGTGCTCGAACTCAACGTGGTGCCCGGCCCGCGCGACGACTGGTTCGTCGACCCGGACATCCTGATCCGCACGAACTGGCAGGTCACCAACCGCACCGACCGGGTCGGCATGCGGCTGATCGGCATGCCGCTGGAGTACCGCTGGCCCGACCGTCAGCTGCCCAGCGAGGGCGCGACCCGCGGCGCAATCCAGGTGCCGCCGAACGGTTTTCCGGTGATCCTTGGGCCTGATCACCCGGTCACCGGCGCCTATCCGGTGATCGGCGTAGTGACCGATGAGGACATCGACAAGATCGCCCAGATCCGCCCCGGGCAGACGGTGCGGCTGCACTGGTCGCGTCCACGGCGCCCGTTCGAGGACTAGCCGAGACACCGGCGGGTTGCACTGGTAGAACGGCAGTGTGCACACGCAGGAACCGCGAGTGCGCGGGATCCACACCGCCCGCCTGGTCCACACCGCCGACCTCGACAACGAGACTCGCGAGGATGCACGCCGGATGGTCATCGAGGCCTTCGACGGCGAGTTCTCCGACGCCGACTGGGAGCACGCACTCGGCGGCATGCACGCGCTGATCAGTAACCACGGCGCGCTGATCGCGCATGCCGCTGTCGTGCAGCGCCGACTGCTGTACCGCGACACCTCGCTGCGCTGCGGCTACATCGAAGGCGTGGCGGTGCGCGAGGATTGGCGCGGGCGGGGCCTGGCGCATGCGTTGATGGACGCCGTCGAGCAGGTGCTGTGCGGCGCCTATCAACTCGGCGCGCTGAGCGTGTCGGAGGCCGGCAGGCACATGTACACCTCCCGCGGCTGGCTGCCATGGCGCGGGCCGACGTCGGTGCTGGCGCCGGCCGGGTTGACCCGCACGCCCAACGACGACAATGGGCTGTTCGTCTTCCCGGTGAACGTCGAACTCGACACCACCGCCGAAATCACCTGCGATTGGCGCGACGGCGACGTCTGGTGACCGGGGTACGTTGGGGAGAGTGACCACTCCGGCATTTCGCCCCGACCCCGAGACCTTCGACAAGCTATACCGCGGCGAGCCCGTCTTCGAGGGCGGGCCGGCTCCCACCGGTGTTCCGTGGGACGTGCAT
>JBKOYU010000667.1:0-2768 GCA_046725575.1 Actinomycetota bacterium
TTCCAGCACTTCGCACTCACTGCTCCGCCCACGCAGCCGTTGTGCCGGATGGTTACTCGACATATTCACCGCCGCGACTAACCGTTCAGAACAGATAACATGGCTGGGCAACGGCGCGACCCATTCAACGCGGCACGGAGCTTAGGCCAACCGCCACCTCACCAGCATCTCACAGCAACCATTGCCGAGGACGCACCCCGGATTGAACCGGGCTATCTCACATAAGGGCGAATCGGCGCTCCCGCTCGAGCGCACGTTCGGCTGCTCGGAGGGCAACGAAGTCACCGTGGTCGACGCTGCGCGGGTTCGCCTGGGCATCGCGATCTGCTACGAGCTCGAGATCCCCGAGTACTCGGCCGCGCTGGCCGATCGCGGCGCGGTTAACGACGAGGAGGTAGCCGTCGCGCGGCTCGAACTGGGCGGTCATTGCTCGCGTTCAATTCCGGCTCGCTCCAACCGAGCAGTCACTTCGCGCTCAGGGCGTCCGCATGGCCCGGCGGATCAGCCCGTCTATCAAACGGTCGGATAGGGCAGCGTGCAAGGGCGATCGCGAGATGGCGGTCATCCTCGATCACCACGTTGCGCGGCTCGATCAGCTGCGCGCCGTCGATGGGCCACGTTTCCAGTGATCAGGAGACCGGCACCGCTGGCGCCCCAGCGCTCGTACTGGCGCTCGTGGCCGCTGGTCGGCGCCCCGTTGCGGCCCGGCGGCGGGCAAGACCGCTCATCTGCTCATTGCAGTGGCCGACGATCAATGTGTGGAACCGGCGCTGTCGGTGGCAGCGGGCGACTCCCCACTACCTAGCTGCGTCACCCTGGTCGTGAGGAGACTTCGCACGCACGCAGGTCATCCCAATTCGTGCGATCACATCAGCTAGTCGTCAAGACATCCGAACGGAAGGCAGCCAAAAAATGGCTCTAAAAAACTACTCGTCACACTGATCGCTGTTGCGATACTCGCGCCTGCGGCCCACGCCGAGCCGACGCCACAGAATTCAGGTCAAAACGCGGTTGTCCGAACAGTTTTCAAACCTACTAATGTTCCAGGCAAATCACTGAAAGCAGTGACCGTCAGCTATCCGCCAGGAGCTAAGAGCGGAGCTCACCACCATGCGAAATCGGCGTTCATCGTGGCCTAGGTGATCTCCGGAGCGGTCCGCAGCCAAGTCGAAGGTGAGCCTGCACGTGTCTATCACGCCGGTGAGACGTGGAGTGAAGCCCCCGGCCACCACACGATCAGTGAAAATGCCAGTGCCACCGAACCCGCTGAACTGCTCGCAGTCTTCCTGCTCGATACCGGAGACGGCCCGCTCACCACGGACGACAACGCAACAAATGAGCCGCCCCGGTAGCGATCCAAGATGTCCGCACCGCTCGACATCAACAATTTGAAGACATTATCTATGTCATCTATGTCTGATACGCGACACAGCAGGAGGAGTCCATGCACATGCCTGATCCGATCCGGGTTGTCCGGATCGCACTACGATTGTCGCTCGCGGGGGCCTTTCTGTCCGCTGTTGCCGACCGATTCGGCTGGTGGGAGCCCTTTGGGCAGGGTAACTGGGGGAGCATGGGTGCCTTCGCCGACTATACCCACCAGCTTGTTCCGTTTGCTTCTGGATGGTTATTGACCGTCATTGTGTGGGCTGCCACCGCCACCGAAACGACCCTGGGGGTCTTGCTCCTGACCGGCTGGCGGCCAAAACTCGTTGGCGCGGCGACTTGCTTGACGCTCATAGTGTTTGGAACCGCGATGGCTGTATCCCTCGGTATGGAATCACCGCTTAGCTACAGTGTCTTCTCCGCAGCAAGCGCAGCCGCGGCCTACGCGATACTTGGCACAACATCGCCGCCACACACCACTGACACCACACACCCTGAGGTTTCCCAGAAGTAGTGGACATCCGAGATAGCGGGACCGTGGTCCCTGGAAGGATGTTCCGTCCTAGGAGTTCCTTTACCCCTGAGTACAGGGTCGAGGCGGCGCATCGGGTGATCGACAGGAATCGGCGTGTCGCCGAGGTTGCTCGTGAGCTGGATCTGCATGAGAACCTGCTGCATAAGTGGGTGGCCGATGAGCGGCGGCGGATGGCCGCGGCCGGCGGGGGTGGCGGGCCGGATCCTGGTGGGGGTGAGCCGCTTTCGGCCGATGAGCGGGCGGAGCTGGTGCGGCTGCGGGCGCAGCCAGGCTCGTCCGGTGCCGTCGAGCACCGGCGTCAGATCGATGATCACGGTGACGAACCCCCCGTCGCTATCGCGGGTGTGTGACCAGCGGTGCTCATCGACGCCGATGACCCGCACCCCGTCGAGCCGGGAGGTGTCGGCGGACACGATCATCTGGGTGGCATCCATCGCGATGGTGTTGACGGTGCGCGAGTCCCAGAGCGAAGTTCAGGATGCCGAGGGTGGCCACGGCGAATGTGAGTATGTGCGGCTGTCGGCTCCCCGGGCCAGTGGCAGGCACTTGGCCATGGCCGTCCTTATCATTCATGACGCGAGGTCGAGCTGCCTTACGTGCGCGAACCCAATAGGGGTTCGCGGTTGGCGCGTGCGGCCGCGCCGGTGCTGCAGCGCGTCACCGATGATTTGGCTGCGCAGGCTGTCAGCGTTGTCCTGACATCGACCAACGGCGTGGTGCTTGAACGGAGCGCCGCAGAAGTGTCCATCCTCAACGCGTTGGACACGATTAGCCTCGCACCGGGCTATAGCTTGGCTGAAGAGGTGGCGGGCACCAACGGGATTGGCACCGCGCTGGAGACTGGCCG
>JBKOYU010000012.1:0-1940 GCA_046725575.1 Actinomycetota bacterium
GCCTGCCGTACTTCAACCGCATGGAGAACTGCCTGGCCTCCGCCCCCGACGACCCGTACCGCGGGCACGACGGTCCGCTTGCGCTCGAGCGCGGGCCGGCGACGAATCCGCTGTTCGAGGCGTTCTTCGCCGCGGCCGAGCAGGCCGGATATCCTCGCACCGATGACGTAAACGGTTACCGGCAAGAGGGTTTCGCGAAGTTCGACCGCAACATCCGCAGGGGCCGGCGACTCTCGGCCGCCCGCGCCTACCTGCATCCGGTCATGCGCCGACCGAACCTCGCTGTGGAGACGCGGGCGTTCGTCGAGCGGGTGATCTTCGAGGGCAAGCGCGCGGTGGGCGTCGAATACCGGCACGGGTTCGGCGGTGCCAAGCGAGTCAGCGCCGGCCAGGTCGTGCTCTGCGGAGGGGCGATCAACAGCCCACAACTGCTGCAGCTGTCAGGCGTCGGAAATGCCGCCGATCTGCAGGCGCTCGGCATCGACGTCGTGCATGACCTGCCGGGTGTCGGCGAGAACCTTCAGGATCACCTCGAGGTGTACATCCAGTACGCCTGCAAGCAGCCGGTGAGCATGCAGAAGTACCTGAAGTGGCGGTACCGGCCCTGGATCGGCGCCAACTGGTTGTTCCTGCGCCGCGGGCCTGGCGCGACAAACCATTTCGAGGGCGGGGGGTTCGTCCGCAGCAACGACGACGTCGCCTACCCGAACCTGATGTTCCACTTCCTGCCGATCGCGGTGCGCTACGACGGCTCCTCACCCGAGGGTGGCGACGGCTATCAGGTGCACGTCGGCCCGATGTACTCCGACGCCCGCGGCAGCCTGAAGATCATCAGCCGTGACCCGAAAGTGCATCCGGCACTGCGGTTTAACTACCTGTCCACCGATCAGGACCGCCGGGAATGGATCGAGTCCATCCGGGTGGCACGCCGCATCCTCAACCAGCCAGCGATGGCGCCGTTCAACGGCGGCGAAATCTCGCCCGGCCCGAGCGTGGACACCGACGAGCAGATCATCGACTGGGTGGCGCGCGACGCCGAAACCGCGCTGCACCCGTCGTGCACCGCCAAGATGGGCACCGACGCGATGTCGGTGACCGATCCGCAGACGATGGGTGTGCACGGCGTCGAGGGACTCAAGGTGGTCGACGCTTCGGTGATGCCGTACGTGACGAACGGCAACATCTACGCCCCGGTGATGATGGTCGCGGAAAAGGCGGCCGACCTGATCCTCGGCAACGAGCCGCTGGCGCCCGCAACGGTGCCGTTCTACCGGCACCAGCCCAAGAGCCAGCAGCCAAGCGACTCAGAACCGGTCGGCCGCAGCTGATTCCGCGGCGTCAGCTGCCTCAGCTGCCTCGGGCGATCCACTCCCCCAGGTGCGGCGCCTCGGCGCCGATCGTGGTGTCGTCGCCGTGCCCGGTGTGCACAATCGTCTCCGCAGGCAAGGTGAGCAACCGGGAGCGGATCGAGTCGATGATCGTCGGGAAGTCCGAGTAGGACCTTCCCGTCGCGCCCGGGCCGCCCTGGAAAAGAGTGTCACCGGTGCACACCGCGTCCAAGGCCGGTGCATACAGGCACACCGACCCGGGTGAGTGTCCGGGTGTGTGGATTACCCGAATCCCCGTGCCCGCCACGGTAATTCTCTGCTCATGGGTGAGCGGCGTGTAGCTCGCCGCGGGGTGCGTCTGCTTCCACAGCACCTCGTCGTCCGGGTGGAGCAGGATCGGCGCATCGAACTGCGTGGCAAGCTCTGGCGCGACGGTGACGTGGTCGTTGTGCGCGTGTGTGCAGAGGACGGCGACGACTCTGCGACCGCCGACGGCGTCGATGATGGGCTGTGCGGTGTGCGCTGCGTCGACGACGAGCACTTCGGTGTCGTCGCCGATCAGCCAGATGTTGTTGTCGACGTCCCAGCAGCCGCCGTCCAGACAGAACTGCC
>JBKOYU010000265.1:0-2063 GCA_046725575.1 Actinomycetota bacterium
GTGTCGGGCCCGACCAGCGCTGCGGCACCATAACCCAGCGCCAGCGTGAACAGGTAGAAGGCGCCGATCAGCGCGATTGCCCACACCACCGAGCGGCGCGCCTCTTTGGCGGTGGGCACCGTGTAGAAGCGCATCAGTACGTGCGGCAGGCCTGCCGTGCCAAGCACCAGCGCGATCGCCAGCGAGATGAAGTTGATCTGCGACGTTAGCGAAGCGCCGTACTGGGCGCCTGGGGCTAGCACGTCGCGCTTGGCCACCGCCTCGGTGGAGGACCCCGAAATAGCGGACTGGGCGGCGCCGAGGATCTCGGAGAAGTTGACCCCGAACTTGGCCAGCACCATCACCGTCATCAGCGCGGCGCCGCCGATCAGCAGCACGGCCTTGATGATCTGCACCCAGGTGGTGCCCTTCATCCCGCCGATCAGGACGTAGGTGATCATCAGCGCGCCGACGACCGCGATCACCAGGGCCTGGCCCACGGCGCCCTTGACGTTGAGCAGCAGTGCCACCAAGCCACCCGCGCCTGCCATCTGGGCGAGCAGGTAGAACAGGCATACCGCTAGCGTGGTGGTGGCCGCGGCGATCCGAACAGGTCGCTGCTTGAGCCGGAAGCTGAGCACGTCTGCCATCGTGAATTTGCCTGCGTTGCGCAGTAATTCGGCTACCAACAGCAGCGCGACGAGCCACGCGACGAGAAAGCCGATGGAGTACAGAAATCCGTCGTAGCCGTAGACCGCGATGGCGCCTGCGATGCCGAGAAAGCTGGCCGCCGACAGGTAGTCACCGGAGATCGCGATGCCGTTCTGCGGTCCAGTGAACGCGCGCCCTGCGGTGAAGAACTCGGCGGCGGTGGCGTTTTTCTTGCTCGCGCGAATCACGATGTACAGCGTGATCGCGACGAAGAGCGCGAAGATGCCGATGTTGGCGGCGGGATTGCCGACAGTGGCGCCGTTCGCGGCGAGGATGTTGATTGTCATACCGCACCGCCTTCGAGCTTGGCCCGAATCGCCTCGGCGCGCGGATCGAGTTCACGGTTTGCCCACCGGACGTAGATACCGGTGATGACGAACGTCGACACGAACTGGCCAAGGCCGATGAGCAAGCCGACGTTGATATCGCCCCACACCTTGATGGCCATGAAGTCGTGGGCGAACGCACCGAGCAGAACATAGGCGAAATACCAGATCAGGAATAGCGCGCTCATCGGAAAGACGAAGCGGCGCAGCCTGTTTCGTAGCTCCTGGAACTCCGGGCTGGCCTGCACGGCCAGGAATTCCTGGCCGCTGACCGGGGTCTCCCGGGGCGGATAATCGGTTTGCGGCATCGTGACCCTCCAATGTGAACCGGCTCTGTGGCGAAACCTAATTGAGATGCAAGTCACATACTCACTGCTGGCAGCGTCGACACGGTGAAGCCGGGGGCCGGTGCGGTAAACGGTCGGTGCGGGACGACGAGCGGCGGCGGGCTCAGCCGCGGGGGACACGCTCGATGCCCATGCCGAGCCGCTCCGGCACGTGCATGCGGGCGAAGATCTGCGCAACGTCGAGCGGCACCGCGGCGCGAGTCAGGCGACTGACCACGATCATCGTCGCGAAGGCCAGTGGCACACTGATCGCGGCCGGGTAGCCGATCATCACCGCGGGCCAGCCGCCGAGGACGTCGTCGTCGATCCCTCCGGCCACCGCCACCGTGACCGCGGTTCCCGACAGCAGCCCGCCGACCACCAGCCCACACTCAGCACCGAGCGCGGTCAGCCCGCGCCACCAGATGCCGAGCACGAGTAGCGGGCACAGCGTCGACGCGGCGACCGCGAAGGCCAGGCCGACACTGCGGGACAGCTCGAGTCCCGACGTGGCCAGCGACAGCGGGATCGGAATCAGCCCGCCAACCATCGCGGCGACCCGGAAGTCCCGCACCCTGCCCCGCAGCACGTCGGTGGACAACGCACCCGCAATGCTGACCAGCAGCCCGGACGAGGTCGCGAGGAACGCCGCAATGGCGCCAGCGGCGACCAGCGCCGCGAGCAGTTGGCCGGCCGGTCCGCCGATGGCCGCGCCGGGAGC
>JBKOYU010001145.1:0-4854 GCA_046725575.1 Actinomycetota bacterium
GGACAAGCCGTTCTGGTGGGCGCATTTCGACCGGCTGAACAACCCCGTCGACGAATGGGGCGACACCAGCGACGTATTTCTGGCCGACGACGTGGGCGAGGTCGTCAAGGACTGGCACCTGCCGTCGTCACGCGCACGAAAACAGCAGCGCTGGGTGAAGCTGACCGGAACGCTGGCCGCGGGTGGGCTGGACACCAATGTGTTCGCGCTCTACAACCCGCCGTCACCGCCTGGGCTCACCGACAACCCCGACCGGCGCGCCGCGGGCAACGCCGAGATCATCGACGTCGACGACCCCAACATCCCGACCGAAGTGACCATCTGCGAACGGGAGCCCAAGGACGGCGGGACGTTCGCGCAGGTGCCGTTTGCGCTGACGCCGGGCAGGCCCTTCCCGACGGGCAAGCTACGGGATTCCATTGACGCCGCGGCCGCTGACGTCGCGGCCGGACTGCCTAGTCTGCCCGACAGTGCGATCGTCGACATCCTGCGCCGCCGCACCCCACGCACCCGCAGCGGCGCGCCGCTGCCGCATACCGGCGATACCACCTCCGACATCACAGCCGCACTGCTCGACCTGGACTCGTCGTACCTGGCGGTGCACGGCCCACCCGGCACAGGCAAGACCTATACGGCGGCCAGGATCATCGCGAGGCTGGTGAACGACCACCAGTGGCGGGTCGGCGTCGTGGCGCAGTCACATGCGGTGGTGGAGAACCTGTTCCGCGATTTGATCAAGGCCGACGTCGACCCGGCGCGGATCGGCAAGAAGGACTCGCCGGCCGACGCCGCATGGCAGGACGTCGACAAGGACGACTACGCGGCGTTCATCGCCACGAACAATGGCTGCGTAATCGGCGGCACCGCATGGGATTTCGCCAACGACACCCGGGTCGACGCCGACAGCCTCGAGCTGCTGGTGATCGAGGAGGCCGGCCAGTTCTGCCTGGCCAACACCATCGCGGTGGCCCGCGCGGCGAACAACCTCATGCTGCTTGGCGATCCGCAGCAGCTGCCCCAGGTCAGCCAGGGACACCACCCCGAACCGGTGGACGCGTCGGCGCTGGGCTGGCTTGTCGACCGCCACCGGACGCTGCCCGAGGAGCTCGGTTACTTCCTCGACCGCTCGTATCGGATGCACCCGGCGGTATGCGGGCCGGTGTCGCGGCTGTCCTACGAGGGTCGGCTGCATTCCGAGGAGAGCCGCACCGGGGCCCGGCATCTCGACGGCCAACCGCCGGGGGTGCGGGTGCTTGCCGTCCCCCACGACGGCAACTCGACCAGCAGCCCAGAGGAAGCGGCCGCGATCGTGGCGGCCACCCGGCTGCTGATCGGCTCCGACTGGACCGACGAGGACGGCACGCGACCGCTGCGCGCCGACGACGTGCTGGTGGTCGCGCCGTACAACGCCCAGGTGCTCCTGCTGCAGGACTATTTCGAAGCCGCCGGACTGGCCGACGTGGCCGTCGGGACGGTCGACAAGTTCCAGGGCCGCCAGGCACCGGTGGTGTTTGTGTCGATGACAGCGTCATCAATTGATGATGTTCCGCGCGGCATCTCGTTCCTGCTCAACCGGAACCGCCTCAACGTCGCGGTCAGCCGCGCCAAGTACCTCAGCATCATCGTCCGCTCGGAGGCATTGACGGAGTACCTGCCGTCAACGCCGGACCGCCTGGTGGAGCTGGGCGCGTTCTTGTCGCTGGCCCCGTGTGATACACCGTCGGGGTGAGCCTGACCGACACGCTGGCCGGGATTGTCGGCGCCGCGCACGTCATCACCGATCCCGATGTGCTCGCCGGCCGCAGCGTCGACCACACCGGTCGCTATCGCGGGCACGCCAGCGCGCTGGTGCGACCGGGGTCGGCTGACGAGGTCGCTGCCGTGCTGCGCGCCTGCCGCGATGCGGGCGTGTACGTCACCGTGCAGGGCGGCCGGACATCGCTGGTCGCGGGACCGTGCCCGAGCACGACGACGTGCTGCTGTCGACCGAGCGGCTGCGCGATCTCGGTGAGGTCGACGTTGTCGAGCGACGCGTCCACGTCGGCGCGGGTGCGACGCTGGCCGAGTGCAGCGCGCCGCGTCCGCTGCGGGTCTGGTGTTCGGCGTCGACCTGGCCGCGCGCGACTCGGCAACGGTCGGTGGGATGGCGTCGACGAATGCGGGCAGGCTGCGCACGGTTCGGTAACGGCAACATGGGCGAGCAGATCCTCGGCATGGATGTGGCGCTGCCCGACGGGTCAATCGTGCACCGGCACAACCAGGTTCGTCGCGACAACACCGGATACGACCTGGCGTCGCTGTTCGTCGGGGCCGAGGCACCCGCAAGCGTAACTACGTGTCGATGTCACGCACCGAGGCCGATATCGCGGCGATGCGCGCGGTCAAGGCCGCCTTCGACCCATCCGGATACCTCAACCCCGCAGTGCTGTTTAGCTAGGACGCCGCGGAATTGCGGCAGGCGAAGCCTTTTCTGGGCGACCAGCTTTGTGCCCGCCTCACTCGGAAATAGGCCGAATGCCCAGGTCGCGGGTGTTCGGCAACGGGTGCATTCGGCCTCATTTTCATGTCCCCACACCGGGGCGGAGCCGCCTGAACGCTCCTAGCGACAAAGGATCCCTAGTCGCGGCCCGGCATCGAATGCCTGCCGTAGCTCGACGCGTCGTCGGGGTCGTCGTCGCGGGAATGCCTGCCGTTGGACTCGAACCAGAACGGACGCCTCTCCGGTGCGTTCTCGGCTCGGTAGTGGCGCGCAGACCGCTCGTGGCGTGATGGCCTCGTCGCTTTCGGTGCGGGCGGGGGCAACGGCTGGAAGCGTTGTTCCTCGTCGACATGAAAACCGTTGTGCGCGAAGCCGATCGGTTCGGTCTTTGGCTTGAGGGGCGGAATGTCGCTCAGCAGCTCGTCGAGAATGCTGCGCGGCGGTTCTCGAGGCGACTCGGGCGCGGGCGGCTCGGTTGCCGGCTCTCGGGTCTTGTCGTCGAGCAGGGAGTGCCACGACTCCACCGGATCACCATGCCAAGTTTCCGCCGGTGCGTGCAGGAGATGCTCGGCGCGCGAACGCATTGGCTCGGTGACTGTGTCGTCGGCCTGCACCACGGGTTCGGCCTCCACGACCGGTTCGGCGTGGACGACCGGTTCGGCCTGCGTCACCGGTTCGGGGTCGTCGTCCCACGACACCTCGTACTCGAGGTACTCGTCGTCGTCGACGAACGTCTCGTCGCCGCCGTAGTCGACCGCGTAGCCGGCATTGCGGTCCGGGTCCTCCAACTCGTCATCCACGACGAGCCGGTCGGGGTCGCCGAAGCCGAGCAGGAACATCGCGGCAACGACACCGAACAACGCGAAAAACGCAGGCAACAACAGCGACTGCGACATCGCTGCAGCGAACGGTTCGTGCAGCCATGCAGGCAGCCGGGTCACCGAACCTTCGCCCTGCGCCGCCTGCATTGGCATCGGCGGCATCTCGCCGCTGATCCGCCACGTCATAAACGCCGCCATGCCTGCGCTGCCCAGCACGCAGCCCACCTGCCGAGTGGTGTTGTAGACGCCAGAACCGGCGCCTGCCAGCTGCGGCGGCAGGTTGCGGGTAGCCGTCGCGGCCAACGGCGACCAGATGAACGCCGAGCCGATGCCCATCGCCGTAATCGGCAGCGCCAAACGCCAGATCGGCGTGGTCGGCGTCATCTCGATGGACAGCCACGTCATCGCGATCGCCAAGACCGAGAACCCGAAACCGATGACCGGCCGCGGGTGCGACCGATCGACGATCTTGCCGACGAACGGCGCCAGCACACCGGTCGCGATCGCCATCGGCGCCGTCAGCAGCGCGGAACGCGTCGGCGAAAGGCCGCACACCGCCTGCGCGTAAAACATCAACGGCAAGAACGTCGCCGTCACGACGAAACCAATGGTCGCGACGCCGACGTTGGACAGCGAGAAGTCGCGGTCGCGGAAGATGACCAACGGGATCAGGGGCTCGTTGCGGTTGACCGACTGCCAGATCAGGAACGCGGCCACGAACCCGATGCCGCCCGCGAGGGTGCCCCAGATCCACGGCGCCCAATGGTGCGACTGGCCCTCCTGCAGCGCGAAAACGATCATGAACATGCCGACGCCGGACAGCAGCACACCGAGCAGGTCGAACCGCCGTGTGGACGTGGGCAGCACCGGGATCAGCCAGACGGCCAGCGCCAGCCCGATGATGCCGATGGGAACATTGACGAAGAAGATCCACTGCCACCCGAGGTGGTCGACCAGCACACCACCGGCGAGCGGGCCGACCAGCGTCGCGACCCCTGCGGTGGCGCCCCACACGCTCATCGCGGCGCCGCGGCGGTCGGCCGGGAAGATCCGGGTGATGGTCGACAGCGTCTGCGGTGTGAGCAGCGCCGCGCCGATGCCCTGCACGACGCGGGCCGCGATGAGCATCCCGATGCCGCCGGCCAGGCCGCACCACAGCGACGCGGCGGTGAACACCGTCAGGCCAAGCAGATAGAGGTTCTTCGGCCCGAACCGGTCGCCGAGGCGGCCTGCCACCAGCAGCGGCACCGCGTACGCAAGCAGGTAGGCACTGGTGACCCAGATGACCGAGTCATAGCCGGCGCCAAGCTTGTCCATGATGGACGGGTTGGCGACCGCGACGATGGTCGCGTCGACCAGGATCATGAAGAAGCCGACCATCATCGCCCACAACGCGTTCCATGGGTTTGAGGCGTCAGCTTTCGGCCGCAACCCCCCTCGAGTGCGGCTATCTTGCCTGGTAATCAGCGTTTGGAACATCTCGGCTCGACTTAGTTCTCAACGATTCAGCCGACGGTACGGACCTAGATATGCCCCGACAAGCCCGGGGTCAAC
>JBKOYU010000440.1:0-1969 GCA_046725575.1 Actinomycetota bacterium
CCTGGCCACGTCCAGCAGCCGGTCCACGATCGCATGCCCGACACCTTGGCCCCTGACCTTCGGATGCACCGCCACCGTGCGCACCTCGCCGAGATCCGACCACAACACATGCAGAGCGCCGCAACCGATCAGCTCACCGTCGAGTTCGGCGATCCAGAACTCCTGGACCGCCTCATAAAGCGTCACCAGGTTCTTCTCCAGCAAGATCTTGCCGGAGTAGATGTCGACGAGCGCCTTCATCGCGGGGATGTCCGACGTGCGGGCACGCCGGACGACAAGCCGCTCGGACGCTCCGCTCACAGGTGGAGAGTATCGGCTCGGGCAACCTATATCCTGTTGCGGTGTCGGGCCAACCCCCTATCGATCCGGTGGTTCCGCGCGCTCGTGTGGCGAACATCGCGAACGTGCTCACCGGCGTGCGCCTGGTGTTGGTCCCTGTGTTCCTCGTCGTGCTGTTCGTCGGCGACGGTCACGAAACATTTTGGCGGATAGCCGCATTCATCGTCTTCGCGGTTGCCGTGATCACCGACCGGTTCGATGGCGCACTGGCCCGCAGCTACGGGATGGTGACCGAGTTCGGCACGCTGGCCGACCCGATCGCGGACAAGGCGCTGATCGGCGCGGCGCTGATCGGGTTGTCGGTACTGGGCGATCTGCCGTGGTGGGTGACGGTGTTGATCATGGCGCGCGAGATCGGCGTCACCGTCTTGCGATTCGCGGTGCTGCGCCGGGGTGTCATCCCGGCCAGCCGCGGCGGCAAGCTGAAGACGCTCGTTCAGGCCGTCGCGATCGGTCTGTTTGTGCTGCCGCTTTCGGGGCTCTGGCTGGACGCCGCATGGGTGGTGATGTGGGCTGCCGTGGTGCTTACGGTGATCACCGGCGCGGACTACGTCGTCTCTGCGGTCAGGGATTCGCGTGGACGACCCGCTGGTCACTGACGACGCCCGCGCCCTCATCGCCGACCTGACCGTGCGCAGGCAGAGTGTAGCGACGGCCGAGTCGCTGACGGCGGGCCTGCTGGCCGCCACCCTGGCCGGGGTGGCCGGCGCCAGTGTGGTGCTGCGCGGCGGCCTGGTCACCTATATCGAGGACACCAAGATCGCGCTGGCCGGGGTGGCGCCGCAGCTGCTCGATGCGGTCGGACCCGTCGCCGCCCCGACCGCGCGGGCCATGGCCGTCGGCGCCAGACAGCGCTGCGCCGCGACCTGGGGCGTCGGGCTGACCGGGGTGGCAGGCCCCGAGCCGCACGGCGGCCATCCGGTGGGCACTGTGTTCCTCGGCTTTGCCGGTCCGGTGAACACCGAGGTCATCGAGCTGGCGCTGTCCGGTTCACGCTGGGAAATCCGGATCGCGGCGGTGCATGAGGCCATCGCCAGGCTGCGCAGGCTCGTCGAGCAACAGTGATCTGCGCCATCCGGGAACCAACCCGGCGCCGCGCAGCGTTGCCCTAATAACCAAGCCCAGCGAGGGAGGAGAGCACGATGACGGCATTGCTGCGCGAGGTGATCGGCGACGTGCTGCGTCGTGCCCGCACCGAACAGGGCCGCACCCTGCGTGAGGTATCCGATACCGCCCGGGTGAGCCTCGGCTACCTGTCGGAGGTGGAACGCGGCCGCAAGGAGGCGTCGAGCGAACTGCTCAGCGCCATATGCGGCGCCCTGGACGTTCCGCTGTCGCGGGTGCTCTCCGACGCAGGCGAGGACATGGCCCGCGAGGAGCTCGCTGCGCTTACGCCTGCCAGCGCGGCCAATATCGACGCCACCACGAAGGTCGTCATCCCGCAGGTTGTCTCGATGGCGGTGGCCTGAGGCCCAACTCGCGGCCCGATCTTGGAAAACACCAGCAGGGCTGTGGTGATCTGCGCGGAACCGATAAGTTGGCACTAGTGCAATTCAACGACACGAAGGCGGAATGAACCGATGGCCAATCCGTTCGTCAAGGCGTGGAAGTACCTGATGGCGCTGTTCAG
>JBKOYU010000788.1:0-3640 GCA_046725575.1 Actinomycetota bacterium
GTTCGCGATCGATCCGCGGCTGGGCTGGGTGCACGCTCTTGCCGCCGCGGTGACGGTCGTCGGCATCGTGGTGTTCGTGGGCGTTGTGCCGGTGTGGCGCTATCGCGTGCACCGCTGGGACCTTGACCCCAAGGCCGTGTACACCCGCACCGGCTGGCTGGTGCAGGAGCGGCGGATTGCGCCGATTTCGCGAGTGCAGACCGTCGACACCGAGCGTGGCCCGCTGGACCGGTTGTTCGGTCTGGCGAATGTCACGGTGACGACGGCCTCGTCGGCGGGCGCGGTACGCATCGTCGCGCTGGATTCCGACGTCGCCGACCGGGTCGTCGCTCAGCTCACCGACATCGCCGCGATCGGCACCGAGGATGCGACGTGACCGTTCACGCCGGCCCCGTATGGCAACGGCTCAGCCCGCGCATGCTGCTGGTGCACCCGGTCCACGAGCTGCTGCGCCAGATACCGCTGCTGATCGGATCGGTGGTGCTCGGCTCGGCGACCGGCAATCCCCTGTGGACGCTCTTCGGGCTGGCGCTCGTCGTCGGCTATGGCGTGGCCCGGTGGTTCACCACCACATACCGGATCGACAACGAAGAGGTACAGCTGCGCACGGGTGTGCTGCAGCGCAAGGTTCTTTCGGTGCCGCGCAACAGGATTCGCTCGGTGTCGACCGACGCGCGGCTGCTGCACCGGCTGCTCGGGTGGACCGTGCTGCGGGTGAGCACCGGTCAGGAGGCCAGGCGCGACGCCGCGTTCGCGCTTGATGCGGTCGAGGCCGCGCAGGTGCCGCGGCTGAGGGCGATTCTGCTGGCGGATTCGCTGGCTCCCGCCGAGGAGGAGGCGTCCGCGCCGGGCCGTGAACTGGCGCGCTGGCAGCCGTCGTGGCTGCGCTACAGCCCGCTGAGCTTCACGGGGCTGGCGATGATCGCGGCCGCGGTCGGGTTGGTGTATCAGGCGGGCGCCGGTGCGGCACTGGAGAATTCGCGGCTTGCGAAGTCCGGGTTGGACGCGGCGGAGCGCTTCGGGGTCGTTGCGAGCGTGATCGTGGCGGCGGTTGTGGTGTTGGTCGCATCCGTGGTGCTGTCGGTGCTGCGGTCGTTGGTGACGTATGGAAACCTGGTGCTGCGTCGCGACGCGGACCTGCTGCACCTCGAGCATGGCCTGTTGCGGGTGCGCGAGCACACCTTCGACATGCGCCGGTTGCGCGGAGGAACGCTGCGGGAGCCGCTGCTGGTGCGGCTGTTCGGGGGCGCCCGGCTGGACGCGGTAATGACGGGCGTGGACGGCGCGGGGGAGGCGTCGGTGCTGCTGCCGCCGTGCCCGCGAGCGACGGCCGAGGCGGTGCTGTCGGAGTTGATCGCTCGGCCCGAGGCGGTCACCGGCGCGCTGCGCGGGCACGGCGCGGCGGCGACGCGCAGGCGCTGGACGCGGGCGCTGGCGCTGCCTGCGGTACTGGTGGTCGCGATGGTTGTGATGTTTTCGTCGACGCCGGTGTGGCTGTGGCCGGTGTGGGCGGTGCTGACGGTGTGCTGCGCGCTGCTGGCGTTCGACCGGTCGCGGGCCCTTGGGCATCGGGTGGACGCTGAGTGGCTGGTGGCACGGGCGGGCAGCCTGGACCGCCGGCGTGATTGCATCGCCGCGGCGGGAATCATCGGGTGGACGGTGCGCCAGACGCTGATGCAGCGGCGGGCGGGGGTCGCGACATTGGTCGCGGCCACCGCGGCGGGGGTGAAGAGCTATCAGGTGCTGGACGTGCAGGCAGAGCTGGCGTGGACGATCGCCGCGGCCGCCTCGCCGTGGGTAGCCGACAACCAGTGGGCTAGGACTTTACGGGGTCGGCGATCGGTCACCCGGGACTGACCTGCCATGCCGCGATTATCGCTGCTGCGCCACAATCGATCGTGATTACGGGCCTGGCGCACACTGGCGTGTGCGTTCCCGACTGTCCGGCCCCCGTGGCGTACTACCGCGATGTGCTGGGATTCACGGTGCTGGCCGACCCGGGCTCACGCACGTCGGGCTGATCTGCGACGACCTGGATGAGACCCGGAAATCGCTGGAGGACAAGGGAGTTCACTTCCTGGTCGACGGGATCGCCGACATTGCCGGGGTGCGCACCACCTGGTTCGCCGATCCGTGGGGTGTGGTCTTCATCCTCCTCGAGAAGGGCAAGCCTGAGCGTCCGTACTTCGCCCAGTTTGGCTAGCCCCCGAGTTGCGCTGATTCGTTTGCCGTTTACTGTCGGCCCATGGCTATCGGCGGAGTGCTCTTCGACATCGACGGCGTCCTGGTGACGTCGTGGAAGCCGATCGAGGGTGCCGCCGAGACTTTGCAAGTGCTGGCGCGCAACCAGATTGCGTGCTCGTATTTGACCAACACGACGACGCGGACCCGCGTGCAGATCGCCGAACTGCTCACCGAGGCCGGCATGCAGGTGCGAGCCGACGAGGTCATCACCGCCGCGGTGCTCACCGCGGAGTATGTCCGCAACCGCTATCCGGATGCGCGGTGCTTCCTGGTCAACAGCGGGCAGATCGCCGAGGACATGCCCGGCATCGACATCGTGTATTCCAGCGACTTCGCTGGGCCCAAGGCGCCGGAGACCCCCGATGTGGTGCTGCTGGGCGGCGCCGGGCCGGAGTACAGCCATCTGACGCTGTCATGGGTGTACGACTGGATGGCGCAGGGCGTGCCGGTGGTCGCGATGCATCGCAGCACCGCCTGGACCACCACCGACGGGTTGCGCGTCGACACCGGCATGTACCTGATCGGGATGGAAGAGACCTCCGGTCGCCAGGCCACGGCGGTCGGCAAGCCCGCGCCCGAGGGGTTTCTCGCCGCCGCAAGTCGGCTCGGCGTCGATCCTGACGAGATGTATATGATCGGCGACGACCTCAACAACGACGTGCTGGCGGCGCAGGTCGTCGGCATGATCGGCGTGCTGGTGCGCACCGGTAAGTTTCGCCAGGACACGTTGGACCGTTGGGCTGCAGACGAATTCGCGATGCAGCCCAATCATGTGATCGATTCGGTCGCGGATCTGCCGGAATTGCTTGGGCTATAGCCGGCGGGTGTCCAAGCACACTTCGACGGCTTTACCGCCGCAGTCGGACTCGACGAAATACGCTGTGGCGCCATCACGTTCACTGACAGCCTCGGCGAACTCAGTGCCGCGGTAGAGGACGCCGGCGCCGTCGTCGGTCGCGTATCCCGGCGGAATGCTGCCTGCGCCGATCAGCCGCTGGAAGAGTGGCCACCGCTGCTCCTCCGAGTCGTAATGCACACCGTTCGAGAACGGCACAAGGGCCAGACCGTCAGTCACCGGGCGCAACTCGGGCCCGAACGAGTCGGTGGTGCCGCCGACATGCCAGCAGATCGACCCGGCCGAGATGCCTGTCAACACGACACCCGACTGCCACGCGGTGCGCATCGCGGCGTCGACCCCGTGCAGCCGCCACATCGCCAGCAGTCCGGCGATGCTGCCGCCGAACACCCACACCACGTCGTGTCCGAGCAGGTGAGCGGTGATGTCGTCGACGTTCGGCATGGGGAAGAGCGTGAGATGCGACGGATGTTCGCCCCTGGCGTGGGCGGCGTCGTACAGATGAGGAAGCGCAGCTGAGTCGTCGGCGAGAGCGGTCGC
>JBKOYU010000118.1:0-3764 GCA_046725575.1 Actinomycetota bacterium
GTATCGCTCCGGCGCGCTTCGGATCACCTCGCTGCGCTGGGACGAGGTCGACGTGCGCGACTACGGCGAGGTCGCCGTCGCAATAGGCCACCAACACCAGCAGGCCGAGTACGACGGAAAGCCAGCCGGCGGCGACTTCCGGGTAACCCAACTGGCCATTCGACGCAACGGCGGCTGGGCGCTGGCCGGAATGCACCTGAGCCCAATCGCCAAACCCGCGTGAGCGACCCCTCGGCGACAAAGACTGAATTGAGTCTCACCACGACCTGTCGGCAACGCGGTCACCGATCGATTGGCCGCAGCGAGTTCAATGGCGCCACGAGCCTTTCCCACCTCCGAAATCTTCGGCAGCGATGTCGAATCCTGTCATCGCTGTTCGACGTATGAGTGATCGGTGCCTCACCGAACACCGGCCGACGGAAGGGGCCAGCGATGACCGACAACGACACCGCCAGGCGGCGACTCCTTGATCAACTGAACGAACTCGTTGGCGACTGGATTGAACAAGTTCACCTACCCGGTGTGCGGCCGGACGGATGAGCTTCCGCTGGATTCTCGATAGCCAGTTTCTGCTGCAGCGCTCGACGACTCCCGAACGCGAATTTCCCGACAGCACATGCATCATCGCTGTCAACGACGACTGCTCCGGCTACACACAGCACTACTTCGACTCACGTGGCGTAGTCCGTACGTACACCATGACCCTCGATGAGCGCCGGTGGACATTACTGCGTGACAAGCCGGACATTACTGCGCTGAATTTTGCTCAACGGTTCACTGGAACCTTTGCCGACGATGGCGCCACGATCGCCGCCACCTGGGAAACCAGCCACAACGCCATGCACTGGAGCATCGACTTCGAGTTGACCTGCACCCGCACCGCTGATGCCGGGAGTTTCCGATGACGATGCCGGCGACAGCAGAACGAAGCGCAGACAGTCGGTCGACCGTCACTACGCAGCTTGATGGGAGGCCGGTGCGATCATCGCCCGTTTCATAGCAGGGAACTCATCACCCGAGCAAGACAGAGGATTAGCGCATGTTCGGAATATGTGCAGTCCGCCAGTAGAACGAGCGAAACTGTTTACGCGCCACCGCTTTCGAAGCATTGCAGAGTGCTTAACCTTGATGGTCGGTAATCATCAGGCCGGAGAGATGAGTCCGGTCGGATGTCGTGAACGGCGGCCTGCGCGATACCGCATACCGTGCCTGGCAGGGATGTCACCATATCGAGGTGAGCGATGGTCCGGTTCGTTCCACGCGTGGCGGCGATGCCCGCCCTCGGGGGCGGTGCGTCGATTGGTGGGCTGCTCGATCGCCAGTCGAGGCATGCGGCTACCGCAGCTCCCGAGAAAGGAAGCCAAAGCAGTATGGACACTTCACCTCCTGATGCTCGCTATCCAGGCGTTTCCTCAGAGAACCAGGCTCTCTACCGTTCGCAAGTCACGCTCGGCCTGAGCAGCTGGCAACCTGTCCCACGTTTCGCTCGCCTCACTGCCTTATTGGTCGGCGTCTTCCAGAAAACGCCCGGCGCAGTGAAACTCACCTTTTCAGTAGCGCCCGGCCGACGCCAGTTCACCAGTCACAGTGTCTGGCAGGACAGTGATGCGGCTCAGGAGTTTTTCAAGAGCCCTGAACATCGAGAAGCGATCAAGCGCGCCTATGCGGGTATGACAGATGAGTTTTACGTGATCCACACTGGCGGCAAACCCTTCTACAACCAGCGCTGTCCGAACTGTCACGTCTGGACAAAAGGGACCGCGCCCAGTTCGCGTTGCTCAAAATGCCAGGCGGCTCTGCCGCATCACCTGCACCCTCTCGCGCAAGAGGCTCAGGCCCCTGGGCCCGAGTACGGCAAAATTTCGCCTGACATGACGCCAGAGAGCAACTTGAAAAGCCTAGAACGTGCTGCCGCACTCACTGCTCCGCTCTCCACTGAGCATGCGGCTCAGGTGTATCGGATCGTGAATCTCATTCCGCTGCTCTGGTGGCTGCCGATGATCCTCGCCCCCAACTGGCGCGGAACCCGAGCCCTGACAACGAGCCGGGGCCTCTTTGCCGGATTGGGCCTGTTCTACGGTGCCTTCCTACTCAAGGCCGTCACCGAGGAGGGTCCACCCAACTACGCGACGTATGAAGAAGGGCCGCGCCGCCTTTTCGCATCCCACGCCGGACTGCTGGCCGGCTGGGCGCACTACCTGGCCTTTGACCTCTTTGTCGGAGTGTGGATCTACCGCACTGGTCTGGCCGAGAAGAGGACGACGCGCTTACCTTTGCTCTTGACCTTTGTCGCTGGTCCGCTTGGCTTGCTCTACTTTCTGCTCCAGCGTGGCCTTCGTCGGCCCATGCCCTATCCGTTCGACCCGTCCAGAACAAAGAAGGATCTGGCCCGTCTCTTGAGTAAGAACCAATAGTGACCCACTCCAACAGCCGTGCGCCGAAAGCGCACCGCCAGCGTTACGATGCCCCAGCTGCAGCACCGGGCCGGAACTGACGCGGGCCCAAGCAAGCCTCGCTGAGAATTCGCCGCGAATCTGAGACAGGGGGCCGTTGCCCACGCCCTGAGCCGAGGCGTGGCCCCGCTGAAGGGAATAGCGCACGGTCGGAATACGTCCACTCCGCCAGTACAGTGCGACGCCACGGTATTCGGGCCGCCGCTCAACACCCATTGCAGCGCTCTCGATGGGCCTGCGACCGTGCGGATCTCGTCAGGCAGCAGCCCTGAACGTGGGTCCAAGAACGGCTGTCGGAGTCGCGATCGCGATTGTCGTGGCCAAACTGGGGCTGGCGTGGCTGGCATGGCAGGCGTGGGTCATTGCCCGAGTGACCCGGCTTTGTCGGCAACTGGCACATACAGCTGGGCACCGTCGGAGAATGGCTCGCGGCAATCTTCACAGCCCTGGCCGTCGCCGTCGCCCTCGGGATTGCCGGACACGAGAGCCCAACCGACGGCGCGAGCGCGATCAATGACGCCGACCATGCCCAAGCGCGACTGGTTCAGGTGAAAGTCAAGCCCGCACTGCCTGACTTTGACCTCGAGATCCGTAACTACGGCGACCGAGCGATCATCGGCCGGCAATTACGCATGCGTGGTGGTTTGCACACGGGAAGATGTCAAGGCTGGTGAGACAGTTCCTTACGCGGATTTGATGAGCGCTTCGGGTGTTGGTTCGTTGATCCAGGCGACGGTGGGCAGCTTCGGCGGGGTGGGCCGTTGGTGCTGGAACCGTGCGGGGTTGGCCTTGTCGGCGGCATCCAGGGTGGCGGCGCGTTGGGCCTGAATCTCGGTGGCGGTGCCGTAGTGCACCGACGCCGGGGTGTGCAGCCCGATACCCGAGTGGCGTGGCGTGGTTGTAGTAGTCAAAGAACACCGACCAGAAGGCGCGGGCGTCTTCGAGCGAGCCGAACCGGCCCGGGAACGCCGGACAATACTTCAGGGTCTTGAAATTGGCCTCGGAGTAAGGGTTGTCGTTGCTGACGTGGGGTCTGCTGTGGCTGCGGTCCACGCCCAGGTCGACCAGCAGCTGGGCGACCGGTTTGGACGTCATCGAGGTGCCGCGGTCGGCATGTAGGGTGAGTTGGTCACGCTCGATGCCGTGCCGGGACAGGGTCTCAGCGATGAACCCCTCGGCGAGCTCGCCTGTCTCGGCCGCGACGATCGTCCAGCCCACCACGTAGCGGCTGAAGATATCGATGATCACGTACAGCTGATAGTAGATACCGCGTTGCGGGCCTTGCAGTTTCGTGATGTCCCACGACCACAC
>JBKOYU010001041.1:0-1490 GCA_046725575.1 Actinomycetota bacterium
CCATCGGTGCATACGGGATCGTGCTCGCCGGTTGGGCATCCGGATCCATCTACCCGCTGCTCGGCGGCCTGCGCTCGACCGCGCAAGTGATTTCGTACGAGATCGCGATGGCACTCTCGTTCACCGCCGTGTTTGTCTACACGGGCACCATGTCGACGTCGGGTATCGTCGCGGCCCAAGACGGGACCTGGTATGCGTTTCTGCTGCTGCCCTCGTTCTTGATCTACCTCACGTCGATGGTGGGCGAGACCAACAGAGCGCCGTTCGACCTGCCGGAGGCCGAGGGCGAACTGGTCGGCGGGTTCCACACCGAGTACTCCTCGCTGAAGTTCGCGATGTTCATGCTCGCCGAATACGTCAACATGACAACGGTTTCGGCGCTGGCCACCACGCTGTTCCTCGGCGGCTGGCATGCACCGTGGCCGATCAATATCTGGGACGGCGCCAACACCGGCTGGTGGCCGCTGCTGTGGTTCACCGCGAAGGTGTGGGGGTTCCTGTTTCTGTTCATCTGGTTGCGCGCAACGCTGCCGCGGTTGCGCTACGACCAGTTCATGGCACTGGGCTGGAAGGTGCTGATCCCGATCTCGCTCTTGTGGCTGGTGATTGTCGCCACCACACGCAGCGTCGGAACCGACCGACACACATCGCAGTGGGCAAGCGCAATTGGTGGCCTGTGCCTGGTGCTCGCGGTCATGCTCTGCGCGAGAATCGCCCGCGCCATATCGGAGCGGTCGACCACGCGTCGCAGACGCGCGGCGGGCCCTTTCACCTACGTCAATCCCCTCGCCGGTGGCTTTCCGGTTCCACCGTTGCCGGGGCACCGCACACCGGATCCAGTGATCATCATTCGACGGGAGGAGATCGATGTCTAGGCTCATCGACGCGGTCGCCGGTTTCGCGGTCACCTTCGGGACCATATTCAAAAAGACGATCACCGAACAGTATCCGGAGAAGCCCGGTCCGGTCGCAAAGCGTTACCACGGCCGCCATCAGCTGAACCGGTATCCCGACGGGCTGGAGAAATGCATCGGCTGCGAGCTGTGCGCCTGGGCGTGCCCGGCCGACGCCATCTACGTCGAGGGCGCGGACAACAGCGCCGAGGAACGCTATTCGCCCGGTGAACGCTACGGGCGCGTCTACCAGATCAACTATCTGCGCTGTATCGGCTGCGGGCTGTGCATCGAGGCGTGCCCCACCCGGGCGCTGACGATGACCAACGAATACGAGATGGCCGACGACAACCGTGCCGACCTCATCTGGGGCAAGGACGAACTGCTCGTCCCGATGCAACAACCCGAGGCATGGCAATGACGACAACCCTTGCGGTCGAAACCATCACCAGAACTTCGACCGGCGAGGCGGTGTTGTTCTGGGCTCTCGGCGCCGTCGCTGTGGGCGGGGGTCTCGGAGTTGTGATGGCCGCCAAGGCCGTGTATTCGGCGATGTTCCTCGCGATGACGATGATCATCCTCGCGGTGTTCTACATC
>JBKOYU010000258.1:0-2317 GCA_046725575.1 Actinomycetota bacterium
CCGCAAAGGGCAAGTGGTACCTCAGCGAACTGCAGAAGCGGGTGATCGACCGCTGCCTGCAGCTGCACGGGGGCTACGGCTATATGACCGAATACCCTGTTGCCCGTGCATATCTCGATACCCGGGTTCAGACCATCTACGGCGGCACGACCGAGATCATGAAGGAGATCATCGGCCGCGACCTCGCCGCGTCCTGACGCAGCAATCCATTTTCAGGCGGCTGCTCGACCGTGGCGGTGTATTCAGTCGCCGATCGAGAGTGCGCCGGTTGGGCAGTTGGACACGGCTTCTTGGGCGGCAAGGAGATCGGCACTGGTGGGCGTGCCGTCAAGCACGTGCGACTGGCCGTCGTCCCCGATTTCGAAGACGCTCGGGGCCGTCATCTCGCACAGGCCGATTCCCGTACACTTGGTCCGGTCCACATGGATCGTCATCAGAACAACTTCCTCATGATTCTGAGCGCACTATCGGTGTACGGCGTTGTTTCTCATCAGAATTCGGGCTTAGGGACGACACCAGAAGCCACCGCGCCGGTGATGCCGCCGTCGACGCCCAGCGCCTGCCCGTTGACCCACCGTGCGGCATCGGAGGCCAAGAACACCACCACCGCGGCGATGTCGTCGGGCTGAGCATGGCGGCCCAACAGTCCCTTGACGCCATCGAGGGTGTCCTTGCCCATCGATTCCTCGAAGTCAGCCAGGATCGGCGTCTCGACGGGCCCCGGGAGCACAGCGTTGATCCGAAAGCCCATCTGCGCCATGGCCAATCCCATCGACATCGTGTAGACGGTGGTGACCTCCTTGGAAAAGTTGTAGGCGTTGCCCTGTTGCGGGTGAGCCTTGAACCAGGCCACGCCGTCCTCGAAGGTATCGGTGGCCAGCAGGTCGCGGATCGTCTCGAGGCGTTCAGGCCAACCGAATCCGGCGGTCGAAGACACGATCGTGACCGACCCACCAGGGGCGAGGCGCTCGAAGAAGGCCTCAGTCAGGTGCCGCACAGCCAAGCTGTTGACCGCCAGCACCAGATCCGCCGGCGCGGTGCCCGGAATCCCCGCCACATTCATCAGGCCGTCATAGGTGCCCTCCAGCGATTCCAGCGCGGCGTCGATGCTGCGCGGGTTGGCCAGATCGACCTCGATGTGACGCGTGACCGGCGCGGCGGGGATGTTGCGGTCCAAGCTTGTGACCCCGGCTCCGGCGGCCAGCAATTGTTCGGCGACAGCGTGGCCGATACCGGACGCCGCGCCGGTGACGACGTAGCGTTTACCCGTGAACTCCGACATCGGTGCTCCCGTCAGTTGAGGGTGTAGGGCAGGGATTTGACAGCGCGCACGAAATTGCCTGCCAGGTACTCGGGCTCGCCGACGCGCAGGTTGGGAGCGCGGAAGATCAGCTCCCGGAAGAACGCCTCGAGCTGCATCTTGGCCAGGAAGTGGCCCATGCAGTAATGCGGTCCCCCTCCACCGATAGCGACATGGGGGTTGGGCTTACGCTGGATGTCGAAGACGTTGGGATTGGTGAACACACGCTCATCACGGTTGCCCGACGAGTACATCAACAGGACCCAGTCGCCTTTTCTGAGGTGCTGACCGTGTAGCACCGTGTCCTGGGTGGTGGTGCGACGGAACGTCATCACCGGGCTGGCCCAGCGAACGAACTCTTCCATGGCGATCTTGATGCGCCCGTCGAAATCGTCGACCAGAAGTTGCCGTTGGTCCGGGTATTGCTGCAGTGCCATCATGGTCAGCGTCATCGTGTTGCGCGTGGTGTCGTTGCCGGCCACCGACAACAGCACGAAGAACGCGCCGAGCTCGTCGTCAGTCAACCGCCGGCCGTCGACCTCGGCCTGCACCAGCTGCGACATCAGATCCGCTCGAGGATGGGCACGTCGCTCCTCCGCCAGTTCCAGGCCAATAGTCAGAAGACCGACCAGCGAGTCGTTGAGGACCTGACCGGGTTCGCGTCCGGCCGCGACATCGGAGTCGGCCCACGACACCATGCCGTCGGCATGATGTGCGGCTTCCTCGCGCCGCTCCGATGGCAGCCCGACCATCTCGTAGATGGTCCACATCGGCAACCGTTTGGACACCTGCTCGACGAAGTCGCCGTCTTTGGTATCGAGAAGCTCGTCGACGATCCGGACGGCCTGGGCGCAGACCTGCTCCTGGATTGTGGCGACCTGCCGGGGAGTGAATACCGAACTGATCAATCGCCGAAGGCTCGAATGCTTTGCGCCGTCCATTCCCAGAAATGATTGCGCCGCATCGAGAATGTCTTCGGGTACCGCCTCGATCTGCACCCCCTGGGCAGACGAGAAG
>JBKOYU010000488.1:0-2516 GCA_046725575.1 Actinomycetota bacterium
GTGTCGTTGTCGGTCATCGCTGGCCCCTTCCGTCGGCCGGTGTTCGGTGGTGCACCGATCACTCATACGTCGAATAGCGATGACAGGATTCGACATCGCTGCCGAAGATTTCGGAGGTGGGAAAGGCTCGTGGCGCCATTGAACTCGCTGCGGCCAATCGATCGGTGACCGCGTTGTCGACAGGTCGCGGTGAGACTCAATTCAGTCTTTGTCGCCGAGGGGTCGCTCACGCGGGTTTGGCGATTGGGCTCAGGTGCATTCCGGCCAGCGCCCAGCCGCCGTTTCGTCGAATGGCCAGTTGGGTTACCCGGAAGTCGCCGCCGGCTGGCTTTCCGTCGTACTCGGCCTGCTGGTGTTGGTGGCCTATTGCGACGGCGACCTCGCCGTAGTCGCGCACGTCGACCTCGTCCCAGCCCAGCGCGGTGATCCGCAGCGCGCCCGAGCGATACTGCTGGAGCCACTGCTGCGTGTCGAGCACGAATCCCAGCGGCCCGACCAGACGAAAGTCCTCGGTGAGCAGCTCTTGCAGCGCCGCCACGTCGCCGTTTTGCTGCGCGATGGCGAATGCCTGCCCGAGTTCGTTGACCTGCTGTTGGGTGTTGTTCGCCATGGTGCCTCCTTGGTTCAGCGGTGGTGGGATCGGCGCCGCAGCCCTGACAGGCGCACGGCGGTGAGACCGGTGACGATCAGGCCGGTGAATCGGCTTGCCGGAATGAGCCATGCCATCGATTCGGCGACGAGGTACAGCGGGGTGAGCAGCCCGGCGATCGTCGAGCCGATGGCCAGCTTGGCCGCTGCCGGCGGCAGGTCGTCAGTGCGGGGCCCGGCAAGGCCGATGACGCCGACCAGCGCGCTGAATCCGACCCCATGCGCCACACCACCAGCGAGGAATGCGCGGCGGTGCATGGCGACGGCGGCAGCGTCGCTGTCGGATCGCGCGGTGGTGAGCGCGGCGGCGTACAGACCCGATGCACTCAGCGACGCCACCGCCGCGGTACCGCCGAGCACGGCGGCCGCCGGCAATGCCCGCGAGGCGGGATCGGCGCGGCGGGCGAGACGAACCACCGATGTGGTGAATTGGGCCAGGGTGGCCGCCGAGATCAGCTGCCCGGCGGCGCTGAGCCGGGCCGAGGAGGCGTTGTCGCGGAAATAGCGGCGGATCTTGTCGGCGTCCGACCCGGGTAGCGGGTAGGGAGCATTCGACGAGGCGACGCCGGCGCCGACGCCGCCGATGAATGCCAGGCCGGAGATAAGTCCGCTCAACGCCTTTGGGTCCGGCGATGACGTGACGTCCTTCATGGTTGTCGCTCCTTCGGTGGATGAGTTGTGCTGACCGGCAGCGACTCTGACGTCGGCGCCGGTTCGTCGATGCTGGCGCTGATCGTCGCGAGCCAGCCGCGCAGGTCGTTGATCTGCTCGTCGGTCATGCCGGTGTGCAGCCGGCGATCGAAGGCCGCGGCGGCCTCCCGCAGTCGCAGGAAGGCCCCCTCACCGGACGCGGTCAGGGCGACGCGCTGGACGCGGCGGTTGGCTGCGTTGCGGTTACGCGTGATCAGCCCGGCCGCCTGCAGCCGGTCGAGGTGATGGATCAGGGTCGGTCCGGAGATCCCGACCCGCTCGGCGATTGCGGCCTGCGTGCCTCCGGCACCGGTCTTGACCGCAAGCAGGATCAGCCAGCTCGACCGGCTACCGCCAGCCTCGGCGAGCGCGTCGTCGAAAGCGCGGTCCACTTGTTTGCCGACGCGCGCGATCAGCAGCCCGAGGGGCAGATGCCGTGGCGCACCGGCCACGCCGGACATGCTGAGGGGTTCCACGTCAAAGCTCCCGAGGGTGTGCGATGGCGGCAGGGAGGGCGGCCATCCACCCGCCGACGAGCTGGTTGGTGAAATTCCGGTTAGTCGCCATATCACAAGCGTAGACTTCTAACTGTTAGGTATCTACTTGTGCTGCATGCGTGACTTTGCGATCGCGCCTCACTGCGTAAGAGGGGGACGATCATGACGGTATCGATCGGCGTGGCCCAGCTCGGGCCGAGCACTTCGCCGCTACACATCCGGCTGCGCAGCCTGGACAGCGGCGGTGAACTGGGTGTTGTCGAGTTGGAGATGGCGCCCGGCAGCGAGGGGCCGCCCCTGCATGTGCACCCCACCCACGGCGAGGGCTTCTACGGGCCCGCCCATCCCGCGCACGGCGAAGCCGAATACACAGTGAGCGCGGCGGATTCGCGCACTCGTCGCAACAGCACACGGCCCTGAAGGGAGGCCTCGACATGAAGTTGAGCATCAGCGTCACCAACTACTCATGGCCCGACGGAGCCACCGCAATTGCGCAGCGCCTGACCAGCCTGGCCGAAACTCTCGACCACACCGCCGTGGACACCCTGTGGGTGCCCGACCACCTGCTGCAGGCCGATCCGTCCAGCTCACCGGACGAGCCGATGCTGGAGGCCTACACCAGCCTGGGGTTTCTGGCCGCCCGCACGTCGCGGCTGCGGCTGGGCACCATGGTCAGCGCCG
>JBKOYU010000525.1:0-2687 GCA_046725575.1 Actinomycetota bacterium
CCGTGCATGTGCTCGACCTGAGGCGACCACTCCCAACGTTCGTCGGCGAAATAGAACCGGAACCAACCGACGCGCTGGGGCTCGCCCCCTGCCAATGCGTGCTCGACGGGCGTTTGCCCTTCGAGATCGGCCAGCTCATCCCTCATGGTGTGCAGGTTAACCCGGCTAACAACAGTGCGGCATCGGAGCAGATACAGCCATTCGGTTGTCGGACAGTTGTCGTTGCGGTGCGAACGCCGGGCCGCGTGACTACCGTCGATTGGTGGACCTCAACACGGTCGAGGTGGTGAGCGCGCCGGCCAGCCGCGAGCAACTGTGGCCGCTGCGCCGTGGCGACGCGCTGCTGGCGGGAGGCACGTGGCTGTTCTCCGAGCCGCACCGCATGTGCGCAGGCTGATAGACGTCACCGGACTGGGTTGGCGTCCGATTGTGTTGGACGACAACGGCATCGAACTGGCCGCCACCTGGACGATCGCGGAGGTGGCGCGGTTGTCGACATCGTTGCCATCGGACTGGGTGGCCGCGCCGTTGCTGCGGCGGTGCTGCACGGCGCTGCTGGCGTAGTTCAAGATCTGGGAGACCGCGACCATCGGCGGCAACATCTGTCTGTCGTTCCCGGCAGGCGCGATGATCTCCCTCGCCACAGCGCTGGACGGGCGCTTGCGGGTGTGGCGTGCCGACGGTGGCGACTATGAGATGCCGGTCGCCGCGTTCGTCACCGGCATGTCCACCAATGTGATGACCTTCGGCGACGTGCTGCGGTCGGTGCGCCTGCCCGCCGCCGCGATGAGGGCACGCACGGCGTTTCGCAAGCTGGCACCGTCGCCGCTGGGCCGGTCCGGTGTCGTGGTCATCGGACGTCGCGACACCGCCCGGGATGGTGGCCGGTTCGTGCTTTCGGTGACCGCGACCACGGTGCGGCCGTTCGTGTTCGACTTTCCGTCGCTGCCCGACGCCGTCGCTGCCCGACGCCGACGCGCTGCGCGCCGCGCACGCCACGATCCCCGACGATGCGTGGACGCGGGACCCACACGGCGATCCCGACTGGCGGCGGGCGGTGACCCTGCTGCTGGCCGAGCAGATCCGCGCGGAGCTCGCATGAGCATCATCGTCAACGGCGTTGCGCTGAAAGGTGACCCGCGGCCGGGACAATGCCTTCGCACATTTCTGCGGGAACACGGCCGGTTAGAGGTCAAGAAGGGCTGCGACGGAGGCGATTGCGGTGCCTGCTCGGTACTGGTCGACGGCGTCGCGGTGCATTCGTGTGTGTATCCCGCATTCCGGGCCGACGGGCGCAACGTGACGACAGTGTCAGGCCTGGGCACGGCCGACGATCGGCACCGCATGCAGCGGCGGTTCGTCGAGGCGGCGGGATTTCAGTGCGGGTTCTGTACGGCCGGGATGGTGACGACGGCGTCGGCGCTCACGGCGGAGCAGCTGGCGGACCTGCCTGAGCACCTGAAGGGCAACCTGTCCAGGTGTACCGGTTATCGGGCCATCGCCGACGCGCTGGAGGGCACGGTCAACATCGAAAAGCCCGCCGGTGCCCGTCGTTCGGTCGGCTCTCTCGCCGGCGTCGCGGTGGTCACCGGCACCGAGCCGTACACGATGGACTGTGCGCCCGACGGCCTGCTGCATCTGGTGCTGACACACCGCGACAGCCCCGCGACCGCATTCTCCACCGGCCGCCACCAGAACCGCACCGACGACCCCGACGACACGTTCGTATTGGACGACACGGTCAGGTTCGTCGGAAAGTTTCAGAATGGTGGTGGTTCGTAGTTGGCGGCGAGCCAGGCTTGGCGTTGTCGTTCTTCGTCAGCAATCAGTTCAGTGCGTTCGCGGCGTTCGGCGGCGATGCGCTGGGCGCGGTCTTGATCGCGGATTTGCTTGCGGCGCGGCATCATTAGGGCGCGGTCGGTGTCGGGAACCTGCAGTGCTGGCGGTAGGTTCAGTTCGCCGGTGGACTGTCTGAGCGCCGAAAACAATGCGCCGCCGTGGGCCTCGGTGCGGTAGACATGCCCGGTCGGGGCGGTCAAAACGATAGTGCCGGCAGGCAACTGGCAATCGGTCCAGCCGTTCGGGCCGGTGAGAAAGGTCTTGATCAGGTGGTGGGTGCGGCAGTAGTGCTTGAGGCCGGAAGGGTGGGTGGGCCCGAGCGGGTAGGGCACGGTGTGGTCGATATCGCAGCGCTCGACCGGTTGGTCACAACCGGGCCATCGGCACGTCAAATCCCGCCACCGCGCAAACTCCGCCGTGGCTGTGGTGGGCCGATATCGCGGATCCGGCGGGCCACTCGGCACGGTCAGTGGCTTGAGCTTCGCGGTCTTCGCCAACTCCCGCACGGATTCGGCTGGCAAGATGCCAAACCCGGGCAGATACCCCGGATGATCACCAGTGCCGTCGACGGTGGCCTGCTCGGCCAGCACATGAATGACCGCCTGCTCAGTGGCTTTGCGCTCCTCGACCGCGGGGCAGTCCGGCAAGCCACACTGGCACGCCAACCGCTCCTCACGCCGCGCCAAGGCGCCGCACGCATCGGCGCGACGCTGGTCCTTGGTGCGGGGATCGGCGTCACATACGGTGGCGGCCAGCGCGTTCAGGCGTGCATCGACCGCCGCCCCATCGGTGGCGTGCAGGCTGCCCCAAATGTCGGCCATCCCCGGACTTCCCGGTTGGATCTGGAC
>JBKOYU010000031.1:0-5570 GCA_046725575.1 Actinomycetota bacterium
GCTCTACACCGACCTGGCCGACAGGCAGGCTAACGAGCTGCGGGAGCTGCGCCAGCACGGCGCCGACCGGCCGGTGCTGGAGACCATCACCCGCGCCGCCGGCGCGCTGCTGGGCGCGGCGGCTGCCGGTCTGCAGCCCGACGCACGCTTCACCGACCTCGGTGGAGATTCCCAATCTCCACTCTCGGCGCACGCGTAGTCGACGGGTTCGAGACCTATCACGTGATGAACCCGTACGACGACGGCATCGGTCTCGACGAGTACGTCGACTGGCTCATCGAAGCGGGATATCCGGTCGAGCGCGTCGGTGATTACGCCGCGTGGTTGCAGCGGTTCGAAACCGCGGTCCGTGCTCTGCCCGAGCGGCAGCGCCAGGCCTCGCTGCTGCCGCTGCTGCACAACTACCAGCGGCCCGAAACACCGATTCGCGGGTCGATCGCGCCGACGGACCGGTTCCGTTCGGCGGTGCAGGACGCGAAAATCGGGCCCGACAAAGACATTCCGCACGTGACGCGGGAGATCATCGTCAAATACATCACCGACCTGCAACTGCTCGGCCTGCTGCAGTTCCATTGAGTGTGTGGTTTCATACGCGACACGCCGTGTTCAGCGTATGAGATCGCACATTCGCCGCTGGCTAACCCCGCACCCGGTCGACGATGTCGATGATGTTGTCGGCCACGAACTTCGGCTGATAGAGCATCACGTTGTGACCGCTGCCGTTGGTCACCAAATTGGTGGTGCCCAGCGCGGCGGCCAACATGTTGTTGGCTTCGTGGATCTGGGCCTGTGTGTAGTTGTCCGGCTTCAGCGCCTCAGGTGGCGACGCTACATCGCGACCCCTATTGCAAGGAGCACTATCGCGATCAATGGGAACGTTCCCTGGACGATGGCCGCACGCGCCTTGTCCGGTGACGACGCGAGCAGCACCACCGCCGCGGCGAGCATCGATCCAGTTCCGGCGAAGATCAGCGCCAACGCGACGGAGTAGTGCCCAAATCCATCGATCACCAAGCCGACCGCCGTCACGATCGCCAGGAACAGGTTGTAGAAGCCCTGATTGAACGCCAGCTCCTTGGTGGTCTCCGCCGTCTCCGGCGTGGTTCCGAATGTCGCGCGGGTGCGCGGTGAGGTCCACGTCAGCGACTCCATGACAAAGATGTACACGTGCAGCAGCGCCGCAAGACCTGAGAAAACCAAACCGGCGTATATCACTAGGCCTCCTAGTCGAACAGTCCGGCCTGCCCCAGACCGCTGACCCCGCAGGGCGGCGTCATGCCGAGATGCGTCCACGCCCGGGCGGTGGCGAGGCGTCCGCGTGGAGTGCGGGCGATCATCCCGGCGCGTACCAGAAACGGCTCACAGACTTCCTCGACGGTGGCGGCTTCCTCCCCGACCGCGACGGCGAGCGTCGACACTCCGACAGGTCCGCCGCCGAAACTGCGTGTCAGCGCGGACAATACGGCGCGGTCCAGACGATCCAGACCGAGCTCGTCGACGTCGTAGACCTCCAGCGCCGACTTAGCGATATCGCGGGTGATCACCCCGTCGGCGCGGACCTCCGCATAATCGCGGACCCGGCGCAGCAGCCGGTTGGCGATACGTGGCGTGCCGCGCGAGCGGCGGGCGATCTCCGCCCCGGCATCGGCACCCAACTCGATGCCGAGAATGCCCGCCGAGCGGGACAGCACCCGCTCCAGTTCGGCGGGCTCATAGAAGTCCATATGTGCGGTGAACCCGAACCGGTCACGCAGCGGTCCGGTCAACGCACCGGAACGGGTGGTCGCGCCGACCAACGTGAACGGCGCGACCTCAAGCGGAATCGATGTTGCCCCAGGGCCTTTCCCGACGACGACGTCGACACGGAAGTCCTCCATCGCCAGGTACAGCATCTCCTCGGCGGGCCGCGCGATGCGGTGGATCTCGTCGATGAACAGCACATCGTGCTCGACGAGATTGGACAGCATGGCGGCCAGGTCGCCAGCCCGCTCCAAGGCCGGGCCGGAGGTGACCCGCAGCGACGACCCGAGTTCGGCGGCGATGATCATCGCCAGCGACGTCTTGCCCAGCCCGGGCGGGCCAGACAGCAGGATGTGATCCGGTGTGCCGCCGCGGTTCTTGGCGCCCTCGATGACCAGTTGCAGCTGCTCGCGCACGCGGGGCTGTCCGATGAACTCGCCCAGCGACCGCGGCCGCAGGCTGGCGTCGATGTCGCCCTCGCCGACGGTCAGGGCGGCGGAAACCTCCCGATCGGAAGTGTCCTCGGGCTCGTCGTCGTCGAACCGGCTCATGATCGTCTGTTCTTCGCTCGAGCGCTCATCACTTCTTACCCAAGATCGACAGCGCCGCGCGCAGCGCGCCGGCCGTGGTGGCCTCCGGCTCGTTGGCCAGCACCTTGTCGGTGGCCTCCTCGGCCTGCTTGAGCGCAAAACCAAGTCCGACAAGGGCTTCCACGACTGGGCCACGCACGGAGTGACCGTTCAACGCCACGGCCCCCGCGGCCGCATGCACAGGCCCGATCTTGTCGCGTAGTTCGAGCACCATGCGCTCGGCGCCACGCTTGCCGATGCCCGGCACCCGGGTCAGCGCGGTGACGTCGCCGTCGGCCAGGGCCCGCCGCAGCGAGGGCGCGTCGTAGACCGCAAGTGTGGCCAGCGCGATCTTCGGTCCCACCCCGGACACACCGAGCAGCGTCAAGAACAGGTCACGCGCGTCGGCGTCGGCGAAGCCGTACAGCGTCTGGGAGTCCTCGCGCACGATCATCGCGGTGATCAGCCTGGCCTCACTGCCGCGACGCAGCGTCGCAAGGGTCGTCGGGGTCGCCATCACCTTGTAGCCGACGCCACATGCTTCGATGACGACGTGGTCGAGCGCGATGTCGAGAACTTCGCCGCGAACGGATGCGATCATCGGGCCGCCTTCAATTTCGCCTTGTACTTGCGTTGTTGTTCAGCGGCCAGCGCCTCCGCCGCCGCCATCCGCGCGATCATCGGGGCGCGCCAGCAGTGGCAGATCGCCAGCGCGAGCGCATCCGCGGCGTCGGCGGGTGTCGGTTTCGTCTGCAGCGCAAGGATTCTGGTGACCATCGCCGTGACCTGAGTCTTGTCCGCGTTGCCATTGCCGGTGACGGCGGCCTTGACCTCGCTGGGCGTATGGAAGTGCACGTCGATGTCGCGTTTGGCCGCTGCCAGTGCGATGACGCCGCCAGCCTGCGCGGTGCCCATCACGGTCGAGACGTTCTGCTGTGAGAACACCCGCTCGATGGCGATGACGTCGGGGCGGTGGGTGTCCATCCAGTGTTCGACGGCGTTGCTGATGGTGAGCAACCGGTGCTGCAGCGGCTCGTCCGACGGCGTTCGGACCACGTCGACGTCGAGCGCAACGACGTGGCGACCCTTACCACCCTCGATGACGGACAGGCCGCAGCGGGTCAGTCCGGGGTCGACTCCCATTACCCGCACGCCAGCCCTCCTGTGAACATCTGTTCGACACAGTAGCGCGATGCGCCGACGGATTTCCGTAGGGACACACCCCCTTGTCGCCAGCCTTGGCTACTTAGTTGAGCAGTCCGCGCGCGATCAGGTCGAGCACTTGCGCTAAGGAGAATTTGATGTCCGCGGGGGTAGCGGGTAGCGGTCCGTCGAGCAGCAGGTTGGCAAGGCCGTGGACTGCTGACCACGCAGCAATCTCGGCGCCGGGCCTGCGGCGTGCGTCCAGCAGGCCGGCGGCTTGCACTTGGTCGAGCACTTCTCCGAGGATCTCGTATGGCTCGGCGCTATCGGCGGATGATCGGTTCTCGGGCCCAGCGTATCGATTGCGATCGTCGGCGTGGGTAGTGGCCGGATGCGAAATGAACGCGGTGCGGAACAGTCCGGGCTGAGTCAGCGCGAAATCCACATAGGCGGTACCGACCGCCTGCAATCGCGCTAGCGGGTCCTTGGCGCGGTTGACGCGCCGGCGCATCTCGGTGGCGAGTTCCTTTCGCGCATGGCGCGACACCTCGACTAGCAGTGCCTCGCGATCAGCGAAATGACGGTAGGCGGCCGAGTGTGATACGCCGGCAGCGCGGGCGGCCTCACGCAGGATTACCCGATCGGGCCCACCCTCGCGGGCCAGTGCGATGCTCGCCTCGATCATCGCCGAGTGCAGCGCGCCGTGGTGGTAGGGCTTTCCCCGCTGTCGGTCGGCGTTGGCAGAACTCATGCCGTCAGGTTCCCACATCGACATAATGTTGACACCGGCCACATTGCATTGCATACTGCAGGATGTAACCATTGGTCACATTGTTTGCGACGTTGATCCCACATGGAAAGGAACTCTGATGGCAAACCCTCGCGTGCTGGTAACCGGTGCCACGGGCAAGATCGGCGGCGCGGTTGCCGCCCAACTGTTGGAAAAGGGCGTGCCGACAAGGGCTTTGGTGCATCGCGACGACGCGCGCAGCGCCCGCTTGCGTGATTTGGGCGCTGAAATCGTCGTCGCCGACATGTTCGACATACAGCAGGTTGCGGCCGCATTGGACGGCGTCGATCGGCTCTACTTCAACCCGCCATACCATCCACATGCACTCGACAGCGCCGTCGCCTTTGCCGTGGCTGCCCGGCGCTCAGGCCTGGAAGCAGTTGTGGCGCTGGGGCAATGGCTGGCCAGCCCCGAGCATCCTTCGTTGATGACTCGGCACATGTGGCTGATCGATAAGCTCTTTGAGCTGTTGCCGAACACCGCTCACGTTGCGGTTGATCCCGGATACTTCGCCGACAACTATCTCAACTTGGTCCCAGTTGCCGCCCAGTTGGGAGTGCTCCCAACACCGACTGGAGTGGGCCGCAATGCACCCCCATCCAACGAAGACATCGCCCGAGTTGCGGTCGGAGCATTGCTTGAACCCCATCGTCATGACGGTCGGGCCTATCGCCCGACCGGGCCGACGCTGTTGTCCGGAGCCGACGTCGCCGATGCGGTGGGTGAGGCGTTGGGCCGACGGGTGCGCCACGTCGACATCCCCCCGTGGGTGTTCATGCGCGCGGTACGTCTAAACGCCAAGCGACTCCGAGCCGACCTGTTCTTCCAATCCAGTTTGCGCCACTACCTGCCCGAGTACCCCCTGGGAACCTGGGAAGTAGGCGGGCCGACCACTCACGTCCGTGATGTCGCCGGTGTCGAACCCGAAGACTTTCTGACCATCGCACGCCGCTACACCACCGGCCCGGACTCCCGACGCACCGCAGCGAATTTCGTCCGTCAGATCTGGGGATTCATGTTGATCGGAGTTATGCCCATGCACCGGCTCGATAGGTTCGACCGACACCAACAACATCCACAGCCCGCCCATCCCCGGCTTTCGGGCCAGTCCGCCGTCTGGCGACACGAGCACACCGAACCAGATCGGTTTGGACCAGTTGCAGCCCGACCCGACATTGGCGCTGCGGGACCGAATCTGGATCAGACGACTGCCAGCTAAGCGAATGCCGTTATAGCCCTCCGACTTACGCACCCGCCACGGCGCGTAAGGGACCCCGATACCCCCGAGCCGTAACAGGCTCATCGATCCGAAAGACCAAGTATGAAAG
>JBKOYU010000747.1:0-16462 GCA_046725575.1 Actinomycetota bacterium
GTAGTGATGTCCTGCGTCGGTGCGATGTTCGCTCCGCACCACCAGGCCACCGCCGATGAGATGATCCGGGTAGTGCGCCGCGGCGGCACCATCGGAATGATCAATTGGACGCCACAGGGCTTCATCGGCAACCTGTTCGCCACCATGAAGCCGTACGCGCCGCCACCGCCGCCGGGAGCCAGCCCGCCACCGCTATGGGGCAACGAGGACCATGTCCGTGCGCTGCTGGGTGACCGAGTCAGTGACCTGACGATGCGACGCCAGACCGTGAGCATGGACCATTGCGCCGACCCGTTGGAGTTTCGTGAGTACTGGAAGCGCAACTACGGTCCGACCATCGCGACTTACCGGTTCAACCAGGACCGGCCGGAGAGCGTCGTCGCGCTGGACCGGGACTTCCTGGCCTTCCTCACCGAATGGAACCGAGGCGGCGACGACGCCGCTTGGGACGCCGAGTACCTGTTGATCACCGCAACCAAGCGTTAGGGCTCCACGACCCACACATGAACATCTGTTCATCTAGACAGATGAGGCGGTGCGGGCATAGGGTCGGACCCATGACCGTCGTCGAGCAGCCCGAAGCGACCGTTTCCCGCCGACTCGACCGAACCGATTGGACGACGATCGCCGCGATGGGCGGCATCGTCCTGGGGCTCCACCTATTCGGCTGGGGGGTGTTGGTGCTCGGGGTGGCGCCGCAGCACATCACGCTCGGATCGGCAGGTGTCTTCGGCGTCGGCCTGGGCGTGACGGCCTACCTGCTCGGAGTGCGGCATGCGTTCGACGCCGACCACATCGCGGTGATCGACAACACCACGCGCAAGCTGGCCGGGGAGGACGCCCGCTCACTGTCCGCTGGTTTCTGGTTCTCACTGGGCCATTCCAGCGTGGTGTTCGGGCTGGCGTTCCTGCTGGCGATCGGCGTGCGCGCCGTCGTGGGACCCGTGCAGGACGAGGGCTCGCCGCTGCTGCAGACCCTCGCACTGGTGGGCTCCCTCGTCGCGGGGACCTTCCTCATCCTGATCGGGCTGTCGAACCTGTTCGCGGCGGTGGGCATCGCCAAGGTGTTCCGCCGGATGCGCAGCGGCGACTTCGACGAGGCCGAACTGGAACGGCAACTCGAGAACCGCGGCTTGCTGGCGCGCCTGTTCGCGAAGGTCATGCGCCGGGTGAGCAAGCCCTGGCACCTCTATCCGGTTGGGCTGCTGATGGGCCTTGGCTTCGACACGGCGACCCAGGTCGCGCTGCTGGTGCTGGCCGCGGGGACGGCGGCGTTCACGCTGCCTTGGTACGCCATCCTGGTGCTGCCCGTGCTGTTCGCGGCAGGCATGAGCCTGTTCGACGCGCTCGACGGCATCCTCATGTCGCGGGCCTACGGCTGGGCGTTCCTGCAGCCTGTCCGCAAGGTGTACTACAACCTGACCGTGACGGTGCTGTCGGTGGTCGTCGCCCTTGTCATCGGCGTGATCGTGCTCGCCGGTCTGGTGGCCGACCGGCTCGGCATCGAGTCGGGTCCGCTGGCCGCGATCGGATCGGCGAACCTCGAGTTCGTCGGCTTCATGATCGTCGGGCTGTTCGTCGCGGCTTGGTTGATCGCCCTGGCGGTGTGGCGCTTCGGGCAGGTCGAGGAGCGCTGGGTGCCGGCGGTCGACTGAGGTCAGTGCCGTTTGGACGGCGGCCAGGGCGGCTCGCCGCACAGCGCCAACAACGCGTTCTCGACCACCTCCGGCAGCGCGGGGTGGATCCAGTATTGGCCGCGCGCCATGTCCGGCGCAGGTAGATCGAAGGCCATCGCCTGGATCAGCGGCTGAATCAGCGACGACGCCTGGTGGCCCATGATGTGTGCGCCGAGAATCAGACCGCTGTCGTCGTCGACGATGATCTTCGCGATGCCGTTGGTGTCCTCCATCGCCCACCCGTAGGCGACGTCCGCGAAGTCCTGGATCTTGACCTTGATATTGAAACCCTTTGCCCGGGCCTGGTTTTCGGTGAGCCCGACGCTGGCGATCTGAGGGTCGGTAAACACCGCCGACGGTACATATCGGTGATTGGACGGCATCAGCGCGTCGGTGTCGTCCCAGTCCTGCAACAGGTTGTGCTCCACCACGCGGGCTTCGTGGTTGGCGACGTGCTTGAGCTGATAGTCCGATGACACATCACCAAGCGCGAAAATGCCGCGCGCCGACGTGCGTTGGTATTCATCGACCACCACCTGACCCTGCGCGTTGACCTTCACGCCGGCCTGTTCGGCGTCGAGCAGGTCGCCGTTGGGCACCCGTCCCGTCGCAACCAACAACACATCACCGCGCAACGCCGAGCCGTCGTTGCAACGGATCTCGACTCCGTCGCCGACGGCCCGCGCATCGGTCACCTCGTGGTGGCTGCGGATCTCCCATTTCTTGCCCGCGATGTCGGTGAAGCGCATGGTGATGTCGTCGTCGTGGCCGCGCAGCAGTGTGCTGCCGCGGATCAGCAGTGTCACGCGGCAGCCGAGAGACGAAAAGATATGGGCGAATTCGCATGCCACGAATCCGCCGCCGACGATGATCAAGTGGTCGGGCACATCGGCGATGCGCATGATGGTGTCGCTGGTGTGATACGGCACGCCGCATTCGGCGACCGCTTCCGGGACCACGGCGCGCGAACCTGCCGCGATCACCACCTGATCGGCGGTGAGCTCGTCGCCGTCATCGGTCCGCAACCGGTACCGGCCGTCGGAGAGCGGCGGCCTGAACCGGGTGTGGCTGGCGAACACCTCGACGTTGGGCGAAGAGCGCCGGTAGTTCTCGCCGCCCAGTGCGATCGGGTCGATGCGACCGAACACCCGGGAGACGATGTCGCTCCACCGCACCCCGTCGATGTGGGCGTCTACCCCGTATTGCGCTGAGTCGCGGGCATTTTGGGCGACATCGGCGGCGAAGACAAACATCTTGGTCGGTATGCAGCCGACGTTCAGGCACGTTCCGCCGAACACGCCCTGCTCGCAGATCGCGACACGCTTGTCGGCGTAGCGTTCGTCGAGGATCGAGTTGCCAGAACCGGTGCCGATGATCGCGATGTCGAAGTGGGTCATGGTGGTCACCCTCGTTCGGATTGAGTTGTCGCATCGGGAGTTTGGGCCAGATACCAGTCCAGCCACTGGTCGAGTGCGTGGTATGCCGCTTGGCGGGACTCGGGCACCGACAGAAACACGTCGTGCTTGGCGTCGGCGATCGGCACGATCGTGGAGCGGTTGCCGATGCAGCCGGCCCACCGGGCGATCTGCTTGACGTCGAGTACCGCGTCGCCGCGTTGGATCTCGTTGATCTTGCTGGGGTCGGTGACCTCCCGCACGCTGCGGTCGGACCGCAGGATGAGGTTTGGCACACCGACGTCGAGCCCGCGGTGCAGCTTGGTCTGTCCGCGGCGGATGGCGTGTAGCCAGCCGAACGTGACGGGGAAGCCGCCGATCGGCTTCCACTGCAAGTTGTAGTCGAACTCGCCGCCGTACTCCTTGTGGATTGTCGCGCCGTATGCGCCCTCCGTCGCCGGGCGCAGCACCCGCTTCTTGCGGATGCGTGAGATCGCGCCGATCGCCGCGCGCGTCGGGGCGGCGCGCAGAATCGCCGGCCCCTGCAGATCCAGCCACGGACTGTTGAGCACCAGGCCTTTGATGCGACGCCTTGCTGTGTCGCCGCGGCGCCGCACCCGGTCCAGCCACAGCGCGACGATCAGTGCTCCGGTGGAATGCCCGTAGACAAGCACATCGGCCGCCGCCGATTCCTCCGCTATCAAATCCAGCGCCCGCTCCAGTTCGGTGTCGTAGCGAGCCAGGTCGGTGGTGAAGTGCGGCGTCTGCCCCTCGCGCCATGACCGTCCGCACTTGTGCTGGTCCAGGGCGTAGACGGCGAAGCCGCGGGCGGCGAAGTGGTCGGCCTGTTCGGTGTTGAAGAAGTAGTCGGTGAACCCGTGCACCAGCAGCACCGCGTGGGTCGCCGACGGGTCGGGTTCGCCGCGGCGCACCAGCGTGGCGACGAGGTCGCCTTCGCCGTCGGGATCCGGGCCAAGGTCGAACGTCTGCTGCCGGTAACCAGGCAGCACGTCGGGCTCCCATCCAGGCACGACAGCTACCTTATAGCGCCTGGCGGCCGACCCGCGGCGATGAGGACGCGACGGTGGCGGGATACCCTGAACAGCGGAAAGCCGTCAAGAGCGGACCGCGCGACCACGAAGGGCCCACGATTGGCGTTGTCTGACCCGAAGGCCGCATCGACCGACGTCGCGCTGGTGGGCGCCGGCATCATGAGCGCCACGCTCGGTGCGTTGCTGCGGCAGGTGGAGCCGAACAGGTCGATCACGCTGGTCGAGCGTCTGGACGGGGCGGCCGCCGAGAGCAGCGACCCGTGGAACAACGCGGGCACCGGTCACTCGGGGCTGTGCGAGCTGAACTACACGCCGGAGCGGCCGGACGGCTCCATCGACATCAGCAAAGCGGTCCAGGTCAACGAGCAGTTCCAGGTCACGCGGCAGTTCTGGGCGTACGCGGTCGAGAACGGGCTGCTGCCCGATGTGCGCAGTTTCCTCAACCCCATCCCGCACGTCAGCTTCGTGCACGGCGCGGCCGGCGTCGACTACTTGCAGCGCCGCCACGACGCGCTGGTCGACAATCCGTTGTTCGCGTCGATGGAGTTCGTCGACGACAAGGACGAATTCGCCCGGCGGCTTCCGCTGATGGCCGCTGGGCGTGACTTCGCCGAGCCGGTGGCGCTGGACTGGGCGCAGGACGGCACCGACGTCGACTTCGGGGCGCTGTCGCGACAGCTCATCGGCTATACCGCGCAGCGTGGGATGGTCACACTGTTCGGTCACGAGGTACGCGACCTGCGCAAGCAATCCGACGGCCGGTGGACATTGAACGTCGTCAATCGGCGCACAAGGGAGAAACGCCGGCTGGATGCGAGATTCGTGTTCGTCGGGGCGGGCGGTGGCGCGCTGCCCCTGCTACAAAAGGCCGGTATCCCGGAGGTCAGGGGCTACGGCGGGTTCCCGATCGGCGGCCGGTTCCTGCGGACCGCCAACCCCGAGCTCGCCGCCGCGCACCGGGCCAAGGTCTACGGACTCCTGCCACTCGGCGCCCCCCATCCGGGTGCGTCGCATCTGGACGCGCGCATCATCAACGGCAAGTCGTGGCTGCTGTTCGGGCCGTTCGCGGGTTGGTCGCCGAAATTCTTGAAGCAGGGCAAGGCCACCGATCTGCCGTTGTCGGTCAGGCCGAACAACCTGGCGTCGATGGTCAACGTCGGGCTCACGCAGGCGGGTCTGGTGAAGTACCTGATCGGTCAGCTGTTGCTGTCGGAGTCCGACCGAGTGCAGGCGCTGCGTGAATTCGTCCCCGCCGCAGTCGATTCCGATTGGGAACCCGACGTCGCCGGGCAGCGGGTGCAGGTGATCCGCCGGGTGAAGGGCAAGGGCGGCGTGCTCGAATTCGGCACCACGGTGCTGTCGGCTGCCGACGGCACGATTGCGGGGCTGCTCGGCGCCTCGCCGGGGGCGTCCACGGCGGTGCCTGCGATGCTCGACGTCATGGAGCGCTGCTTTTCCGACCGCTATCCGTCATGGTTGCCCAAGCTCAAAGAGATGGTGCCGTCACTGGGCACCGAACTGTCGAGCGATCCGGCACTGTTCGAGGAGGTTTGGTCATGGGGCACAAAGGTGCTGAAGTTGGATAAGCCAGCGAACGGCGTGCCTCCCGCACCGCTGCCCGTGGAGTCCGGCGCCGATATCCCGGCAATGACGGTGGCCGCACAATGACCGTCGCGCTACGCCGCAGCTGGGCCAAGGACCTCGACGCCGCGACGCTGTACGAACTGCTCAAGTTGCGCGTCGAGGTGTTCGTGGTCGAGCAGGCCACCCCGTATCCCGAGCTGGACGGCCGCGACCTGTCCGCCGAAACCCGCCACTTCTGGCTCGAAGGTCCCGACGGCGAAGTCATCTCGACGCTGCGGCTGATGGAGGAACACCCGGGCGGGCAGAAGGGCTTTCGCATCGGCCGGGTCTGCACCAAGCGCAGTGCCCGCGGCCACGGCCATACCAACCGGCTGCTGCAGGCCGCGCTGGCCGAGGTCGGCGACTATCCGTGCCGCATCAACGCGCAGACGTACCTGGCGGAGATGTACAGCCAGCATGGCTTCGTTGCCGACGGCGACGAGTTCCTCGACGACGGCATCCCGCACGTGCCGATGGTGAAGGCGTGATCCCGATCTATCCGTTCAGCGCGATCGTCGGCCATGACCGGCTGCGGCTGGCGCTTCTGTTGTGCGCGGTGCGGCCTGAGATCGGCGGCGTGCTGATCCGCGGCGAGAAGGGCACCGCGAAGTCGACCGCGGTGCGGGCCTTGGCCCACGTCTTGGCCGATGTGGACGGCGCCTCGCTCGTCGAGCTTCCGATCGGCGCGACGGAGGACCGGGTGGTCGGGTCGCTGGATCTACAGAAGGTGCTGCGCGACGGCGAGCATGCGTTCTCGCCGGGCCTGCTGTCCCGAGCACACGGCGGCGTGTTGTACGTCGACGAGGTCAACCTTCTACACGACCACCTGGTAGACGTGATTCTGGACGCCGCTGCGATGGGCCGTGTGCACGTCGAGCGCGACGGCGTCTCGCACAGTCACGAGGCACGGTTCGTGCTGATCGGCACGATGAACCCCGAAGAGGGCGAACTGCGGCCGCAGCTTCTCGACCGGTTCGGGCTGACCGTCGACGTGCATGCCTCGCGCGATGTCGACGTTCGCGCCGAAGTGATCCGGCATCGGATGGCGTTCGAAGCCGACCCCGTCGGGTTCGCCGGTCGTTATGCCGAGGCGGACGCGGGGCTGGCGCGTCGGGTGGCCGCGGCGCGCGTAACGGCCGGCTCTGTTTGCTTGCCGGACAATGAGTTACGGCGCATCGCGGCGTTGTGCGCGGCGTTCGACGTCGACGGGATGCGGGCCGACCTGGTGGTAGCACGCACGGCCGTCGCGCACGCCGCATGGCGTGGTGCAGATGCAGTGGGGGAAGAGGACATTCGGGTGGCGGCGGAACTTGCACTGCCGCACCGGCGCCGGCGCGACCCGTTCGACGACCCCGGACTTGACCCGGACCTCCTGGACGAGGCGATGGCGCAGGCGGGGGAATCCGCCGACGAGCCAGAGCCGGACCCAGATCCGGACCCGCCGGGTGGCGGTGAGTCAGCGTCGGATGGCTTAGTGCCGCAACGCAATTCGACTTCAGCAACGCGACCGAGTGCCGCGCCGTCGGCGGTGTTTCGGACCCGGGCGCTCGTGGTGCCCGGCGTCGGCGAGGGCGCGCCGGGCCGCCGGTCGCGTGCCCGCAACCGCACCGGAAAGGCGATCTCGGCGACCGACGATTGGGAGGCCGGCCACGGCGTCCACGTGTTCGGGACGCTGCTGGCCGCCGCCGGCCGCCAGCGCCGCCCCGGCCGACCGCGTCCCGAACCGGACGACGTGCGTCGCGCGATCAGGGAAGGTCGCGAAGGCAATCTGGTGATCTTCGTAGTCGACGCGTCCGGGTCGATGGCCGCGCGCGACCGGATGTCGGCGGTCAGCGGTGCGACGCTGTCGCTGTTGCGAGACGCATACCAGCGCCGCGACAAGGTGGCAGTGATCACGTTCCGGCAGCAGGACGCCCAGCTGTTGCTGCCGCCGACATCGTCGGTGCACATCGCGAGCCGACGGCTCTCCCGCTTCGACACCGGCGGGAAAACGCCACTGGCGCAAGGCTTGCTGGCCGCCCGCGATGTGGTGGTGCGTGAGAAGGCGCGCGACCGAGCGCGGCGCAGCCTTGTCGTGGTGCTCACCGATGGACGTGCCACAGGCGGACCAGACCCGCTGGGCCGCGCGCGGTCGGCCGCTGCACTCCTTGTTGCCGAGGGTGCCGCCGCCGTCGTGGTGGACTGCGAAACCTCGTACGTACGACTGGGTTTGGCCGAGCAGCTGGCCGGTTATCTCGGCGCGCCTGCGGTGCGGTTGGCCCAGCTGCGCGCCGACGCGCTCACCGACGTCGTGCGCACCGCCGCATAAGGAGACTGCGATGCCACAAGGCCAACCGCTGACCGTCCCGGACGACGGCCTGACGACCCGGGCCCGGCGCAACGCTCCGCTGCTCGCCGTGCACACCGGCGCGGGCAAGGGTAAGTCGACCGCGGCGTTCGGCATGGCGCTGCGGGCATGGAACCAGGGCTTTGACGTCGCCGTCTTTCAGTTCGTCAAGAGCGCCAAGTGGAAAGTGGGCGAGGAAGCCGCGTTTCGTGAACTTGGCCGACTGCACGACGAGCACGGCGTCGGCGGCCCCGTGGAGTGGCACAAGATGGGCGCCGGCTGGTCGTGGTCGCGCAAGCACGGCATCGAGGTCGACCATGCCGCAGCTGCCGCCGACGGCTGGACGGAGATCGCCCGTCGGCTTGCCGAGCAGCGGCACGATTTCTATGTACTCGACGAGTTCACCTACCCGCTGAAGTGGGGATGGGTCGACATCGACGAGGTGGTCTCTGTGCTGACGTCGCGGCCGGGTACGCAGCACGTCGTCATCACCGGTCGCGATGCCCCGCAGCAATTGCTCGACGCAGCCGACCTGGTCACCGAGATGACGAAGGTCAAGCACCCGATGGACGTGGGCCGCAAGGGCCAGAAGGGCATCGAGTGGTGACTGTCGATCGGCGCGAGCGACCGCAAAATGACAGCATTTGCGGCGTGTCGGCGTACAAACACGGTCGCTCGCGAGGACCAAGGTGAGCGTTCCGGCGGTCGTCATTGCTGCGCCGGCGTCGGGCAGCGGAAAGACCACCGTCGCAACGGGGTTGATGGGCGCGCTGCGGCGCGTGGGGCGACGGGTAGCGCCGTTCAAGGTCGGCCCGGACTTCATCGACCCCGGCTACCACGCGCTCGCGGCGCTGCGGCCGGGCCGCAATCTGGACCCGGTGCTGGTGGGGGAGGGGCTGATCGGGCCGCTGTACCGGCACGGCAGCGCGGGCGCGGACATCGCGGTCGTCGAGGGCGTGATGGGCCTGTTCGACGGGCGCATCACTGACGAGTCGGCCGATACCGCGCAAGGGTCCACCGCCCATGTCGCCGCGCTGCTGGGCGCCCCGGTGATCCTGGTAGTCGACGCCCGCGGCCAGAGCCACAGCATTGCGGCTCTGCTGCATGGCTTTTCGACGTTCGACCAATCGGTGCGCATCGCGGGGGCGATCCTCAACCGGGTGGGTTCGCCCCGGCATGAGGAGGTGCTGCGGCAGGCCTGCGCGCACGCCGGGGTGCCGGTGTTCGGCGCGATCCCGCGGGCCGACGAACTGTCCGTCCCGTCGCGGCACCTCGGCCTGGTCACCGCCGTCGAACATGGCGAGCAGGCGCGGGCCGCGGTCGACGCGATGACCGAACTGGTGGGCCGCCACGTGGACCTCGCCGGCATCGCCGCCGCGGCGGCCAGTCGAGTGACCGACGATCCGTGGGATCCCGCCGTCGCCGCGCCCGTCGCCGCAAATGTCACGGTCGCACTGGCCGCCGGTAAGGCGTTCAGCTTCGGCTATACCGAACACAGCGAACTTCTGCGCGCCGCAGGCGCCGAGGTCGTCGAGTTCGACCCGCTGACCGACCCGCTGCCGTCGGAGACCGCCGCGCTGGTACTGCCCGGCGGCTTCCCCGAGCAGTTCAGCACCGACCTGTCGACCAATGATGTTGTGCGTCAACAGATCCGCGATCTGGCCGCCCGTGGTGCGCCGCTACACGCCGAATGCGCGGGCCTGACGTATCTGGTCGACGACCTCGACGGGTATCCGATGTGCGGTGTGTTGTCCGGATCGGCACGGTTCACCGACCGGCTCACGCTCGGCTACCGCGAGGCCGTCGCGGTGGCCGACTCACCGCTGCACACCGTCGGCGATCGCGTCATGGGGCACGAATTTCACCGCACCACGGTCACGTTCACCGACAGCTACTCGCCCGCATGGGTCTTTGCCGGGCGCGGCGTGCCCACGGTCCGTGACGGCGCCGTCGACCGCGGAGTTCACGCGTCGTATGTGCACACCCACCCGGCCGCGCACCCGCAGGCGATCACCCGCTTCGTTGCGGCGACCGCAACCTCTAAGCTCGCCCGGTGACCGAGAACGCCTACCTCGTCGGCCTTCGCCTGACCGGCAAGAAGGTCGTCGTCGTCGGCGGCGGTACCGTAGCGCAGCGGCGCCTGCCGCTGCTGATCGCCAACGGTGCCGACGTGCACGTCATCACCCGCAGCGCCACCCCCGCCGTCGAGGGCATGGCGGGAATCACCTTGACGCTCAGGGAGTTCCGCGACGGCGACCTCGACGGCGCCTGGTATGCGATCGCGGCCACCGACGACCCGGCCGTCAACGCCGACGTCGTCGCCGAGGCCGAGCGCCTGCACATCTTCTGTGTGCGCGCCGACGTCGCCCGCGAGGGCACCGCCGTCACCCCCGCCTCGTTCGAGTACGAAGGGTTGTCCGTCGGGGTGCTGGCCGGTGGCGAGCATCGCCGATCGGCGGCGATCCGGTCGGCCATCCATGAGGCGTTGCAGCAGGGGGTCATAACGGCTGAGGCGCCCGGTGTCGTGCACGGCGGCGTCGCTCTGGTCGGTGGGGGACCGGGCGATCCGGAGCTGATCACCGTGCGGGGTAGGCGCCTGCTGGCGCACGCCGACGTCGTCGTCGCCGACCGGCTGGCTCCGCAGGAGCTGCTCGCCGAGCTGCCGCCGCAGGTCGAGGTCATCGACGCCGCCAAGATCCCGTACGGGCGGGCGATGGCCCAGGACGCCATCAACGAGGTGCTCATCGACCGGGCGAAGGCGGGCAAGTTCGTTGTGCGGCTCAAGGGCGGCGATCCGTTCGTGTTCGCACGCGGCTACGAAGAGGTGCTCGCGTGTGCGGATGCTGGGATTCCCGTCACAGTTGTGCCTGGTGTGACGAGTGCCATAGCCGTCCCCGCGCTGGCGGGCGTTCCGGTCACCCATCGGGCCGTGACGCACGAGTTCGTGGTGGTCAGCGGCCATGTTGCGCCCGGCCACCCCGAATCGTTAGTGAATTGGAATGCGCTGGCCGCGATGTCGGGCACCATCGTGTTGCTGATGGCCGTCGAACGCATCGAGCAGTTCACCAAGGCGCTGCTGGAAGGCGGCCGACCTGCGGATACGCCGGTTCTTGTGGTGCAGCACGGTACGACGACGGCTCAGCGAACTTTGCGTGCCACGCTGAACGACGCGCCGGAGCGCATCCGCGAAGAGGGCATCAGGCCTCCCGCGATCATCGTGATCGGCTCCGTCGCAGCTTTCGGCGGTTAAAGGATTCTTAAGATTACTGTAAGGTAACCCGCTATGACGGCTCTCAACGATGCAGAGCGCGCAGCCATTCGTCGCGATGCCGAGGGCGGGGCTAACCGGTCGGTTCCGGTGCACGTGGACCACACGGCGCTGGAGCAAACCGGCAGGTACCCGGCTTGGCTGCCGTCGCGGCGGTTCTTCGCCGCGGTCATCGCGATCGGCGGCATGCAGCTGCTCGCCACCATGGACAGCACCGTCGCCATCGTCGCGCTTCCTAAGATTCAGGACGAGCTGGGCCTGTCTGACGCGGGCCGTAGCTGGGTGATCACGGCCTACGTGCTGACGTTCGGCGGGCTGATGCTGCTGGGTGGTCGCCTCGGCGACACCATCGGCCGCAAGCGCACCTTCATCGTCGGCGTCACGCTGTTCACCATCGCCTCGATCCTGTGCGGCATCGCGTGGGACGAGGCCACGCTGGTGATCGCCCGACTGCTGCAGGGCGTCGGGTCGGCGATCGCGTCGCCGACAGGCCTGGCCCTGATCGCTACGACCTTCCCCAAGGGCCCGGCCCGCAACGCGGCCACCGCCGTGTTCGCCGCGATGACCGGTGTCGGTTCGGTGATGGGCCTTGTGGTCGGCGGCGCGCTGACCGAGGTGTCGTGGCGGTGGGCGTTCCTCGTGAACGTGCCGATCGGCCTATTGATGATCCACCTGGCCCGCAAGACGCTGCGGGAAACCCATCGCGAGCGGCTGAAGCTGGACGCCACGGGTGCCATCCTGGCCACCCTCGGCTGCACGGCCGCGGTGTTCGGATTTTCCATGGGCCCGGAACAGGGCTGGCTGTCACCGATCACGATCGCATCGGGCGGTGCCGCCGCGGTCTTCCTGCTCGCGTTCCTCTACGTCGAGCGCACCGCCGACAACCCCGTCATGCCGTTCGATCTCTTCAAGGACCGCAACCGGGTGGCAACATTCGCGGCGGTCTTTCTGGCCGGTGGCGTGATGTTCACGTTGACCGTCCTGATCGGCCTCTACGTCCAGGACATCATGGGCTACACCGCATTGCGCGCCGGGATCGGCTTCATTCCGTTCGTCATCGCGCTCGGCATCGGGCTCGGGTTGTCGTCGCATCTGGTGTCGCTCTTCCCGCCGCGGGTGCTGGTGATCGCCGGCGGTGTGCTGGTGCTCGCCGCGATGCTCTACGGCTCGACGCTGGACGCCAACATCCCGTACTTCCCGAACCTGGTGCTGCCGATCACGGTTGGCGGCTTCGGCATTGGCATGATCGTCGTCCCGCTGACCGTCTCGGCGATCGCCGGTGTCGGCTTCGACCAGATCGGTCCGGTGTCGGCGATCGCGTTGATGCTGCAGAACCTCGGCGGCCCCGTGGTGCTGGCCGTGATCCAGGCCGTCATCACGTCGCGCACGCTGTATGAGGGCGGCACCACCGGCCCGGTGAAGCACATGGACAGCGCGCAGCTGCACGCACTCGACCAGGGCTACACCTACGGCCTGCTCTGGGTGGCGGCGGTGGCGGTGATCGTCGGCTGCGCCGCGCTGTTCATCGGCTACACCTCGTCGCAGGTCGCCCACGCGCAGGAAGTCAAGGACGCGATCGACGCCGGAGAGCTCTAGCTACAGACGGACGTCAGCGGTGCGAGAACCGATTGCTGTCTTCATGGCGTGATTCCTTTCGGCAGTGGCCCGGATGGGCCGCTGACACCGGTAGGAGCACGCACCTGGCGTCGTGGGGACGCTTTTTGCGAAGCCGCGTTCAGGCAGCCACCGTCACGTCGACGGATAGGTACTCGCCAAGTGCCGCGGCCGCGGGCCAGTCGCCCGCATGGACCGCGCGCGCAAGATCCTCGGCCAATGGGCTCTGTGCGCCCAACTCCGCCAACCACGCGGTGACCGTGGTCGCAATCTCGTGACCTGGCACGCGAACGGTGCGTCCTTCGTGCAGGCGATGACTGATCTGATAGATCGTGGGGGTTCGACTCGCCCGTCGGTACATGCCCGTTATTCGGAGGCGACTGGCCGTTGGATGAGTCATGGCGTGTCCTTAATCCGTTGGCTTGACGCCCCGGAGGGCTCTTCCCACAGGTAGGAGTGCCAGGCCCAGAATGAACGGACACTTCTTCGCCGAAGTACCGCGTCGGTAGGCTGGCGAGCCATGTCTGCCGTGGGTGGTTCTTCGGGGTCGACGGACCGCACCACGCCGCCGTCTTCGCAGCCACTGTCGTCGTCGGTGCTCGGCATCGCGATCATCGCGATCACCGGCATGCAGCTGATGTCGACGCTCGACGGCACCATCGTCATCGTCGCGCTGCCGCGGTTGCAGGCCGACCTGGATCTGTCCGACGTCACCAAGAGCTGGATCATCACCGCCTACGTGCTGACCTTCGGCGGGCTGCTACTGCTGGGAGGGCGCGTCGGCGACGCGATCGGGCATAAACGAGCATTCCTGTCCGGTGTCGGCGTATTCACGATCGCCTCGCTGGTATGCGGTCTCGCCACCGACGGCATCACACTGATCGTCGCCAGGGCGGTCCAGGGCACCGGCGCGGCAGTGGCCGCCCCCACCGGCCTTGCCCTCATTGCGACCACCTACGCCGTCGGGCACGCCCGCAACCGGGCGATGGCGGTGTCGGCGGCCATGCAGGGCACCGGCTCGGTGCTCGGCCTTGTGCTCGGCGGCTTGCTGACCGTCATCTCCTGGCGGCTGGCGTTTCTGATCAACGTGCCGATCGGCATCGTCATCATCGCGATCGCGGTCTACCGGATCAGCGAAACCCACCACGAGCGCCTCAAGCTCGACATCACCGGCGCGCTGCTGGCCACCCTCGGCTGCGCCTCGGCGGTGCTGGTGTTCACCCAGGGGCCACCGCGCGGCTGGGTCGATCCGTGGGTGATCGGCGCCGCGATTGCCACCGTGGCGTTCTTCGCCGCATTCCTCATCGTCGAGCGCACCGCCGACCACCCGATCGTGCCGTTCTCGGTGTTCGACAACCGCAACCGCGTGATGACGTTCATCTCACTGTTTCTGGCCGGCGGCGTAATGCTGACGGCGACCGTGATCATCGGGCTTTACGTGCAGGACGTGATGGGCTATTCCGCGCTGCGGGCGGGCATTTGCTTTATCCCATTTGCGCTCGCGATGGGGACGGGCAACGTGGTCGCCGCGCGGATCGCACCACACGTCGCACCGCGCTGGCTCATCATCGGCTTCGGCGCGCTGGTGTTCGGCGCCATGCTGTACGGGTCGACGCTCAACCGCGACGTCCCTTACTTCCCCGACTTAGTCGCGCCACTTGTGGTGGGGGGCTTGGGAATTGGGGTCATCTCCGTCGTGTTGCCGTTATGCGCGATCGCGGAGACCGGACCAAAGGAGATCGGCCCGGTTTCGGCGATCACGCTGATGGTGCAAAACCTGGGCGGTCCGCTTGTGCTGGTGGTGATCCAGGCCGTGCTGACCTCGCGGACGTTGTTTCTGGGTGGCACCACGGGACCGGTGAAGGACATGACGGCCAGCCAGCTGCACGCGCTCGACCAGGGCTACACCTACTCGCTGCTGTGGGTCGCGGGCATCGCGGTGCTGGTCGGGATCGCCGCGTTTGGGATCGGCTTCTCCGCGCGTCAGATCGCCGCCGCGCAGCACACCCGCGAGGCGGTTGAGGCCGGAGAGCTGTAGATGGACGACGACGCGCGGCCCACACGCCAGCAGATCTCCGACGCGGTTGACCCGGCGGGCTGGCGCCTGGTCCTCGGTGCCATCTACACAGAAGTTCGGGCGCCGTCGCTGGTCGAGGCCACCGGGGCGGCGTCAGTTGCTGTTTCGGCGGTCGGCGTCGACGGACAGGGACATTTGACTGTCGACGTCCGCGCGGACCGGGCCGCGCTGCGGCTGCAGTCCGCCGATGTCGGCGCGGTCACCGGGCGCGACATTCGGCTGGCGCACGAGGTGTCGGGCGCGCTCGCGACGCGGGGATTGCAGCCAACGCCAGGCGCCGTGCAGACGCTCGAAATCGCCATCGATGCGCTCGACATCCCGCTGGTGCGACCGTTCTGGAAGGCGATCACCAGATACGTCGACGAACCCGGGTCAGAATTGCAGGCGGCACTGCTTGACCCATCCGGCCGCGGGCCCGCGATCTGGTTCCAGCAGATGGACGCGCCAAGGCCGCAGCGCAATCGGATCCACATCGACGTCGACGTGCCTGCCGAGGCGGCCAGGGCTCGGATCGACGCGGCGATCGCCGCGGGCGGCAGGCTGCTGTCCGACGCGGAGGCGCCCGCCTTCTGGGTGCTGGCCGATCCCGAGGGCAATGAGGCCTGCATCTGCACCTGGCAAGGCAGGGACTAACCCCCTCAGTAAGGTTGTCGGCTGTGATCACCCGCATGTCCGAGCTGTTCCTGCGCACTCTGCGAGACGACCCGGCCGACGCCGAGGTGCCCAGCCACAAGCTGCTGATCCGGGCCGGTTACGTCCGCCCGATCGGCCCCGGGCTCTTCAGCTGGCTGCCCCTTGGCCTGCGGGTGCTGCGCAAGATCGAGCAGATCGTCCGCGACGAAATGAATGCCATTGGCGGACAAGAGATTCTGTTTCCTGCACTGCTGCCCAAGGCGCCATACGAGGTGACCAACCGGTGGACCGAATACGGCGACGGCGTCTTCCGGCTGCAGGACCGCCGCAAGAACGACTATCTACTCGGGCCAACCCATGAAGAGCTGTTCGCGCTGACGGTCAAGGGGGAGTACAGCAGCTACAAGGATTTCCCGTTGCTGGTGTACCAAATCCAGACCAAGTACCGCGACGAGGCCCGGCCGCGCGCAGGGATCCTGCGGAGCCGCGAGTTCCTGATGAAGGACTCGTATTCGTTCGACGTCGACGACGAGGGGCTCGAGGCGCAATACCAGGCCCACCGCCACGCGTACCAGAGGATCTTCGCCAAGCTCGGTGTCCGCTACGTCATCGTCTCCGCGGTATCCGGTGCGATGGGCGGCAGCGCATCGGAGGAATTCCTAGCCGAAAGCCAGATCGGCGAGGACACGTTCGTGCGCTGCCTGGAGTCTGGGTACGCCGCGAACGTCGAGGCAGTCGTCACCGCCGTGCCCGAGTCGTTGGCGATCGAGGGGCAGCCCGAGGCCAAGGTGTACGACAC
>JBKOYU010001002.1:0-12090 GCA_046725575.1 Actinomycetota bacterium
GTGCTGCTGTCGGCGGATGCGTACACCAAGGTCAGTGAGACCACCGAGCACGGCTATCCCATCCGCGAGCACCTCAACCGGCTGGTCGACGGCGACATCATCTGGGCACCGGCCATCGACGGCGCGTTCTTGCTGTCCACCCGTGGCGGCGACTTCGATCTGCAGTTGGGCACCGACGTGTCGATCGGCTATCTGTCCCACGACACGGACTCCGTGGACCTCTATCTCCAGGAGACGCTGACGTTCCTGTGCTACACCGCCGAGGCTTCGGTGGCGTTGACGCCCTAACCAACTTCCGCGAGCGACCGGGTCTGCACGCCGACACGCCGTAATTGGCGTGCATTTTGCGGACGCTCGCGCCCGCCGAACGAGCTCAACTTCGCATTTATCGCGGTGCCACCAACGAGAAGAGCTCGTCGTTCGTCCGTTGGATCAGCGTGGTATTCACCTTCCATACGTCCTTGGCCTCGCGTTGCATTGAGCCCGGTATGGACCACAACGGTTCGCAGGTCGCCAGGTCGAAGGCCTGCGCGGGTGATCGTCGGCCGACGACGATCGCGACGTCTCCGTCCGACGCGATATAGGAAAAGGCGAGATTCTCGATCTCACAAACCTTTCCGTCTGCATGCGTCCGTAGATCGTACTGTTGCCAACCATGTCAGTTCCGCGTGCGGACCCACACCGTGAACGCCTTCGCCTTCCATGGCCGCGACGAGATAGTCACCCACCTGAACCACCTCGGGGTGGTCCTCGGTCGCAGGTCCTTACGCCGCCAGCACCAGATCCAGCGCGGAGTAGAACAGGCCGAGGCCGTCGTCGGACGGGCCGGTCAGCGCCTCGGTGGCGTGTTCGGGGTGCGGCATCAGGCCGACGACGCGGCCGTTGGCCGAGCTGATCCCGGCGATGTCGCGCTGTGACCCGTTGGGGTTGTCGCGGTAGCGGAACACCACGCGGCCCTCGCCCTCGAGCTCGTCGAGTACCTTCTCGCTCGCGACGTAGCGGCCCTCCCCGGACTTCAGCGGCACCAGCAGGTCGGCGCCAAGCTCGTAGCGCGACGTCCACGCCGTCGAATTCGACACGACCTCGAGCCACAGATCGCGGCAGACGAAGTGCAGACCCGCGTTTCGCGTCAACGCGCCCGGCAGCAGGCCCGCCTCACACAACACTTGAAAACCGTTGCAAATCCCCAACACTGGCAGGCCTTGCTCGGCACCGCGGACCACCTCGCCCATCACCGGTGCGAACTTGGCGATCGCTCCACAGCGCAGATAGTCGCCGTAGGAGAAGCCGCCGGGCACCACCACTGCGTCGACCCCTTTGAGGTCGGCGTCGGCGTGCCACAGGCTGACCGCCTCGGCGCCGGCCAACCGGATCGCCCTGGCGGCGTCGACGTCGTCGAGCGTGCCGGGGAACGTGATCACCCCCACACGCGCGGTCATGATTGCTCCCTGCTGACCGACCAGTCCTCGATAACCGTGTTCGCCAACAGCGATTCGGCGATCTCGGCGAGGGTGTCGTCATCGATGCTGTCATCGACCTCGAGCTCAAAACGCTTGCCCTGCCGCACATCTGACACACCGCCGAAGCCGAGACGACCCAGCGCGCCGACGATCGCCTGCCCCTGCGGGTCGAGGATCTCTGCCTTGGGCATCACGTGCACAACCACCCTTGCCACGGCGATCACTCTACCTGCGGCTACGCGTCAGCCGCCTGACCGGCACGATCCGAGATAAGCGCTGCACAATGGCGCCGCCATCGCGTCAAGGACCTGCGCGTCAGCCACCGCCGGCCAGTCCACCTGCCGGGGCAGTGACGACCACATCGCTAGTTCGACGATGGTGCTGCTCCCGGAGTGGGCCAGCACATACTCGTGCATGACCTGTTGCCCCGCGGCGCTGATCACCGCTGCGATACGCCGCGGGTCGTCGGTGGTGATCGACGGCGACGCCGCAGCGGCCGTCGACTGACAATCGCGCAGCCTGGACCTGGCGGTCTCCAGCGCGGCGAGCGCCGGGCGGGCACTCGCCGGGCACCGCATGCGCAGGCCAGCCGGCAACTGGCGCGATGGCCAACCCGCAGGTCGCCACGGCCACCGCCAGCAGCAATCGCACGTCTACGCCTCCCCTGCGGGCCACAATATAGGCATGGAATTGACGCATTTCGGCCATTCATGCTTACTCGCGAATTTCAAGGGTGATCCGGGTCAGGAAACGACGGTGTTGTTCGATCCTGGGGTGTTCTCGCACGGATTCGAGGGCATTACTGGCCTGTCGGCGATCCTGATCACCCATCAGCATCCCGATCACGCCGATACCGAGCGACTGCCGGCGCTGGTCGTTGCCAACCCACAGGCCGCCTTCTACGCCGACCCGCAGACGGCCGAGCAACTCGGCGCCCCGTGGAAGGCGGTGCACGTCGGCGACGAGTTCAGCGTCGGACACCTGACGGTGCGCGGCGTCGGCGGGCGGCACGCGGTCATCCACCCCGAAATCCCTGTGATCGACAACATTTCGTATCTCATCGGTGACGGCTCACACGCCGCGCGGTTGATGCACCCGGGCGACGCGTTGTTCACACCCGGCGAGCCGGTCGACGTGCTGGCCACCCCGGCGGCGGCGCCGTGGATGAAGATCTCGGAGGCCGTCGACTATCTACGGGCCGTCGCACCAACCCGCGCCGTACCCATCCACCAGGCGATCATCGAGCCGAACGCCCGCGGCATCTATTACGGCCGGCTATCCGAGATGACCCAAACCGACTTTCAGGTGCTGCAACCCGAAACCGGCACGGAGTTCTAAGCCGTTTCACGGGCGGCGGCGCGGCCGGCGGCTCGACCGGAGAACACACAGCCGCCGAGGAATGTGCCCTCCAGCGAGCGGTAGCCGTGCACACCGCCGCCGCCGAAACCGGCGGCCTCACCCGCCGCGTACAGCCCGTCGAATACGCCGCCGTCGGGCTTGAGCACTCGTGAATCCAGGTCGGTTTCCAAGCCGCCCAACGACTTACGCGTCAGGATGTGGAGTTTGACGGCGATCAGCGGTCCGGCTTTGGGGTCCGTGAGCCGGTGCGGGGCAACGACGCGGCTGACCCGGTCGCCAAGGTAGTTGCGCGCCACGCGAATCGAGGCGATCTGGGTGTCCTTGGTGAACCGGTTGGCCACTTCGCGGTCGCGCGCGGTCACCTCAGCCTCCACGGTGGCGTAGTCGACCGGCAGTACATCGGGCACGGTGTTCATCGCGGACACCAAGTCGCGCAACGAGTTTGCGCTGACAAAGTCGACACCCTTGTCGACGAACGCCTGCACCGGCTTTGGGGCGCCGGCCCGCACCCGCGCCAGCACGGCGCGCACGCTGCGGCCGGTAAGGTCCGGGTTCTGCTCCTGGCCGGACAGCGCGAACTCCTTGGCGATGATCCGCGCGTTGAGGATGAACCAGGTGTAGTCCTGTCCGGTCTGCGCGATGTACTCCAGCGTGCCCAGCGTGTCGAAGCCGGGATACAACGGCGACGGCAGCCGCTTGCCGGTGGCGTCCAGCCACAGCGACGACGGGCCGGGCAGGATCCGGATGCCGTGCAGCGGCCAGATCGGGTCGTAGTTCGTGATGCCCTCGGTGTAGTGCCACATCCGGTCGCTGTTGATGACGTGGGCGCCTGCGGATTCGGTGATGCCGATCATCCGCCCGTCGACATGCGCCGGCACCCCGCTCAGCAGCTGTTCTGGTACCCGCCCCATCCGCTTGGGCCAGTTCTGCCGGACCAGGTCGTGGTTTCCGCCGATGCCACCGCTGGCTACGATCACCGCCGAAGCACGGAACTCGAACTCGCCCACGGTGTTTCGCGACGACGCCACACCACGCGCCGCGGTCGTCGACTCCAACACCGCGCCGCGCACCCCGACCACCGCGCCGTTCTCCACGATCAGTTCGTCGACGCGATGGCGGTGCGCGAACCGCACTTTCGCGTTACCCAGCAGCCGGCGCGCGAAGATGTCGACGATCGCCGGGCCGGTCCCCCAAGTGATGTGGAAGCGCGGCACCGAGTTGCCATGGCCGCGGGCGTCGTAGCCGCCGCGCTCGGCCCAGCCGACAACCGGAAAGGTCTGCAGCCCGCGCTCACGCAGCCAGCTGCGCTTCTCGCCCGCCGCGAAGTCGACATACGCGTATGCCCATTGCCGCGGCCAGTGGTCCTCGGGCCGGTCGAAGCCCGCGGTGCCGAGCCAGTCCTGCAACGCCAGCTCATGGCTGTCGCGGATGCCCAGCCGCCGCTGTTCGGGACTGTCGACGAAGAACAGGCCGCCGAACGACCAGTACGCCTGACCGCCGATGTTGTTGGCGTTCTCCTGGTCCACGATCAGCACGCGGCGCCCGCGCTCGACCAGCTCACAGGCGGCGACCAGACCGGCCAGACCGGCACCCATCACGATCACATCAGCATCAGCCACGCCGCCACGTTAGCGGCATTGGCTATGCGGCGTCTGTCAGGGCGGGATATGGGTCCCAGTGGTAGACGGACGGCACACATCGGTGCATCAACGCCAGGTCGACGGCGTCGAGCATGGCCTGCCGGGGCCCCGGCCGACGCACGTGCCGGGCGGCCACCGCGACGCGCACGATGCCCTCGCGACGCGCGGTGCGCTCGGCCGACAACACCAGCGTCCGGCACCACCATGGCTCGCTCAAGAACCCCTCGCCGATGCCGAGCACCCTCGCCCGCACCATTGTCTGACGAACCAGGTCGGTGATGCCGCTCAGTCCGGCGAGCAGCCGAAAGCCGTTGCGGGGCAGTGCTGTTACCGTGCCCTGCGAAACCGTCCAGCCCGGCGCAGCGAACAGCCGGGTGCGCAACCCCAGGTGCTCGAGCACCCGGTCGGCGGCCATCAGTCGCAAATTCGCTTCGTGCGCAGGCAATGTCGCGAACTCGCTGCGCCGCTTCTTGGTGGCCGCTTCGTCGAAGCCGTGCAATACGATGACGTCTCCGCGCTCACGCCGATCGGTAAGCCACTCGACGGTCGGCGCGCCGGAGTCCAGCCGGTAGCCGCCCTTGATCCGGGGTGCCACCAAAAACGAAACAGGCACGTCGCGCTCGTCAAGCTGACGGCAGAACGCGTCGACGTCGTCCAGTGTGCGGTCGCTGATCCCGGAGACCGAGACGATCAGTTGTCCAGCCACGTGTTCATTGTGGCAACGTCAGGTGTCCCAACGGTTTACAACACGTGGTCAGCAGTTGACCATCTATCGCGGCAGCGCCGCCTCGATGGCGGCGATCACCTCGGGCGCGTCGGGAACCGTACGCGGCCGGAACCGGTTGACCACCTGTCCACCGGGTGCGAGCAGGAACTTCTCGAAGTTCCATTGCACGTCGCCGGCCTCGCCGCTGTCGTCGGCCAGCTCGGCCAGCGTGGTGGGACGCCCGTCCAGCGTCGTCAGGGCGATGTCGGTCAGCGAAGTCATGCCCGCACACTAACCGTCGAACAGCATCAGCGCGATGTTCTCGACGGCCGCCATCGGGTCGTCGTCGGTGTCGATCGCCTCGTTGAGACGCAGCATGGCAAACCCGTGCACCAACGACCACGCCGCCAGCGCGGCGTTTTCTGGATCTGCCTTGGCGCGTGGGTCTTTCAGCGTTCCGACGCCGTGCGCGAGTTCGGCGCCCGCGGCGTTCTGGGCCGCTTTTAGCTCGGGATCATCGGGGTTGACGAGCGAGCGATCGAACATCACCGCGTAGTGGCCGGGATGGTCGAGCGCGAACCGCACATAGGCCAGCGCCGCGGCGATGAAGTCCGGCCGCGCAGCATCCAGCGCATCGGCCAGCATCCGCCACCCCTGGGCGGCGAGCGCGGTGAACAAGCCACGGCGATCGGTGAAGTGATGCGCAGGGGCGGCGTGTGAGACACCGGCCTCCCGCGCGAGTTCGCGCAGCGAGATCCCGTCGGCGCCGCGCTCGGCCACGAGGGAGGCGGCCTTGGCGAGGATGACTGCCTTGAGATCGCCGTGGTGATAGGTGTCCCTGCGCATACGGCCATCATAGCCAGGAATCTTGACACTGCCTAGATCGCCGGTTAGCGTGTCGAATGTATCTTGACAGTGTCTAGATAAGGAGCCTGAAATGGCCGTCATCATCACTTTGGTCCTGGGCACCCTCGGCGCCCGGTTGGTTGGCTGGCTGGGCGTCGATTACGTCGACAGCTGGCTGCAGGCGGTCGCCGTCGGCCTGGCGGCGATGTTCGTGATGACCGGGGCCGCGCATTTCGTTCCGGCGATGCGGCGCGACATGATCGCGATCGTGCCGCCGCGGCTGCCGGCCCCCGGACTGCTCGTCACGATCACCGGCGTGCTGGAGCTGGTGGGTGCGGCCGGACTGCTGTACCCGCCCACCCGGGTCGCGGCGGCAGTGTGCCTGTTCGTGCTGATGCTGGTGATGTTCCCCGCCAACATCTACGCGTCGCGCATGCCGAACCCGCCGAAGTCGATGACGTCGCGGCTGGACGTGCGCACCGCCGAGGAGATCGTGTACTTAGCCGCCGCCGTCGTGGTTGGCCTTGGCGGCATCCAGTAGCCAGGCGTACTGGAAGGCGGCCTCCTTCCAGCGTTCGTAGCGTCCGCTGATCCCACCGTGGCCGGCGTTCATCTCGGTCTTCAGCAGCACCGGGTGACCGTCGGTCTTGGCGTGCCGAAGCGCCGCAACCCATTTCGCTGGTTCGACGTAGAGGACCCTGGTGTCGTTCAACGACGTCATCGCGAGGATCGGCGGATAGTCTTTGGCCTCGATGTTCTCGTAGGGCGAGTAGGACTTCATGTAGTAGTAGACGTCCTTGTCTTCCAACGGGTTTCCCCACTCGTCCCATTCGGTCACCGTCAGTGGCAGCGACGGGTCGAGGATCGTCGTCAACGCGTCGACGAACGGCACCGCGGCCAGGATGCCGGCGAACAGCTCCGGCGCCAAATTGGCGACCGCACCCACCAGCAGGCCGCCGGCGCTGCCGCCGAACGCGACGAGATTCTCCGGCCGGGTCACGTCGGTTGCGATGAGATGCCTTGCGACAGCGATGAAGTCGGTGAACGTGTTCCTCTTCTCCAGTATCTTGCCGTGCTCGTACCATGGCCGGCCGAGTTCGCCGCCGCCCCGCACGTGCGCGACGGCGAACACCATGCCGCGGTCCAGCAGCGAGAGCCGGGCGATCGAGAACCGCGGATCCTCGCACGACTCATAGGCCCCGTAGCCGTACAGCAGCGTGGGCGACGGGTAGGGCACGCCGGTGCGGTGGACGATCGAGATCGGCACCCGCGCGCCGTCGGCAGCGACGGCCCAGTCACGACGCTCGACATACTCGTCGGGGTGGTAGTCGCCGAGTACCGGCTGTTCACGCAGCAGCGTGCGCTCTCCCGTCGCGAGATCGATGTCGTAGATGCGCACCGGTATGACGAATGACGTCGCGCCGATCCGCAGCTTCGGTGAGCTCCAGTTGGGGTTGGCGGACAAACCCGCCGACATCAGCTCGGAGTCGAACGTGATGTCCTCGGGGCGACCGTAGACGCCGTCTGCGAAGATCGGCCACAGCTGGATCCGCGGCAGCGCCTCGCGGCGGTAGCTGACCACCAAGTGGCCTTCGAACGCGTCGACGGAGTCGAGTCGCACATCGTCGCGGTGCTCGATCAAGGTGCGAAAAGCGTTGGGATCACCGACCGGAGCCTCGACAAGCGTGAAGTTCTCGGCGCCGTCGTTGTGCAGAATGAGGAACCGGTCCTCTCCGCCGATGACCGCGTGCTCGACGGAGTACTCGACCAGCTCACGCCGCGGCCAGATGATGGTGAACTCGGATTGCCCGTCGGCGGCGTCGCCGTAGCGCAACTCGGTAGTGACGGCGCTACCCGCCGCGATGATTATGTACTTGTTGCTGCGGGTACGGCCGACCGCGAGCCAGAACTTCTCGTCGGGCTCGTGGTAGACCCGTTCGGCGGGCAGCCCAGCGCCGAGGCGATGCCGCCAGACGGTGTCGGGGCGCCAGGCGTCGTCGACGGTGACGTAGTAGATGGTGTGGTTGTCGGCGGCCCAGGTGGCGCCCGCGCCAATGCCGACGATTTCGTCGTCGTACAGGGCGCCGGTGCGCAAGTCCTTGAACCGCAACGTGTATCGCTCGTCGCCGGTGACGTCTACCGAGTAGGCCAGGATGTTGCCGTCGAGGCTGACGGTGGCTGCGCCGAGCGCGAAAAAGTCGTGCCCCTCGGCCTCGACGTTCTCGTCGAGCAGGATCTGCTCGCCGGGGATCTCGGTGTCCTCGTCGAACTGCGGCGGGGTCCAGTCGTCGGGATCGGTGACCGGGCAACGGCATTGCACGCTGTATTGCTTGCCCTCGAAGCTTCTGCCGTAGTACCACCAGTCGCCGCGGCGGGTCGGTACCGACAGATCGGTTTCTTTGGTGCGCGCCTTTATCTCGTCGAAGATCTTCTGCCGCAACGGCGCCAGGTCCGACGTCGCGTGCTCGGTGTAGTCGTTCTCGGCCTTCAGGTACTCGACGACTTCGGGGTTCGACTTGTCGCGCAGCCACTCGTAGGGGTCGATGAACACGTCGCCGTGGTACTCGCGGCGATGCTCGACCCGTTTGGCTTGGGGTGGGTTCACGGCTTGATCCAGTCGCTGAACTTGAGGCCCGAGATGCGTTCGTAGGCTTCGATATAGCGTTCGCGGGTCGCATCGACGATGTCGGGCGGCAGAGGGGGCGGCGGCTTGTCGCCGTTGCGGTCCCAGCCGGACTCCGGACCGGTGAGCCAGTTGCGCACGAACTGCTTGTCGAAGCTCTGCTGGACGACGCCCTCCTGGTAATCGTCGGCGCGCCAGTACCTGCTGGAGTCCGGGGTGAACACCTCGTCGGCCAATCGCAGGTTGCCGTGCTTGTCCACACCGAACTCGAACTTGGTGTCGGCGACGATGATTCCCTTCGTCAACGCGTGGTCGGCGCCCTGGATGTAGGTCTGCAGTGTGCGTTCGCGCAATTGGTTGGCTCTGACAGCGCCGACGAGATTGATCACGTCGTTGAACGTGATGTTCTCATCGTGTTGTCCCAGTTCGGCTTTCGTGGCCGGGGTAAACAGCGGCTGGACGAATTTGCTGGCCTCGGCCAGCCCCGGCGGGAGCGCGATGCCGCACAGCTTGCCGGTCTTCTGGTAGTCGATCAGGCCGGAGCCGGTCAGGTAGCCGCGGGCCACGCACTCCACAGGCAGCATCTCAAGCTCCTGCACGACCAGCGCCCGGCCGAGCACTTCCTGGGGGATGCGCTCGTCGTCGGGTGGACCTGCCAGGTGGTTGGGCGCCTCGACGTAGTCGAAGAAGAAGACGCTCATCGCGGTCAGGATGCGACCCTTGTCGGGTATCTCGGAGTCGAGGATGTGGTCGTAGGCGGAGATCCGGTCGGTAGCGACGAACAGGAGCGTCTCGTCGTCGATGCGGTACAGCTCGCGAACCTTGCCGCTGGCCAGATGTTGGTAGTCGGACAGAGCGGGGCGCATCGGGCCAGCCTATCTGCTGGGATCAATACCATGACGTCCCGCTATCTGCCCTATGCCACCACCTCGACGCGACTGATCGCGCAGCTGATCAGCGACGTGGTGGTGATCGCCTGGACATGCGTGTGGGTGCTGGTCGGGGTGGCGGTACACGCCGCCGTGTCGACCATCGCGGAAGTGGGTCGGCAGGTCGAGACGGGGGCCAACGGCGTCGCCGACAATCTGAACTCGGCTGGTGATCGCACGAACGACTTCCCGCTCATAGGCGATGCGTTGAGCAAGCCGCTGCGTGCGGCGAGCGAGGCCGCGCTGGACATCGCCGGCGCCGGGCACAGCCTCGATACAACGGCGTCGTGGCTGGCGTGGGTGCTGGCACTCGCGGTGGCCGCACCGCCGATCCTGTTCGTCGCCCTGCCGTGGCTGTATCTGCGGGTGCGGTTCTTCCGTCGCAAGTGGACGGCGTTGACGCTGGCGGCCACACCCGCCGGCGAACAGCTGCTCGCGCTCCGGGCGCTGGCCAACCGGCCGCTGGCCAAGCTCGCGGCGATCAGCGGGGATCCCGTCGGCGCCTGGCGGCGCGAGGACGCCGTCGCGATCCACGGCCTGGCCGCGTTGGAACTCCGCGCCGCCGGCGTCCGCCGCCGCCGCTAGGCGATCCGGGCGTGATTTCTAGCGCTCAGCGCAGGTTTTCACGCCAAAATCGCAAAGGGGGAACTCCGCGAGCGCTCGTGCCGTCAAAAGTGAATGCTCGACGAGTTCCTGCGTCAAAACGACGGCGTGATCACACTCGCGCAAGCAATAAGATGCGGCCTGAGCGAGCACGCCGTGATGCGCCGCCAACGCTCCGGCCATTGGCGACGATGTGGTCCAGGCGTTTATTTCGTCGAGGATCGCCCCTTTACCGACGCAGCGCGCATTCGCGCCGCAGTCTGGAGTTACGGCCTACGCGCTGCCGCGAGCGGGCTTGCTGCCGCATGGTGGCATCGTCTGTCCAACTACGCGCCGCAGTTCGTCGAGGTGACGGTGCCGCGTGCGAGCAATGGCCGGCGTCGTCGCGGTACGAGGCTAAGACGACGCGACCTGGCTCCTGCTGACATCGTCGAGCGCAATGGCCTGCGAGTGACGGCGTTGCCGTTGACGGTTGTCGAAGCCGCTGCGCGACGTGGCGGCGGCGCCAAGCTGATGGACTCGGCATTGCAACGCCACGTCGAACTGCCGCAGCTGTGGCGCGCACACCTGCGCAACAAGGGTCGCCACGGTTCCCCGGCGGCACGGCGACTGCTTCAGGCCGCCTCCGACGGTGCGCGGTCGGAGGCCGAACGCCTGCTCGTCAAACTGTTGCGGGACAACAACATCACCGGGTGGAAGACCAACTATCCCGTGGGCGGATACAAGGTGGACGTGGCATTTCCCAAGCAAAAGGTCGCCATCGAGACCGACGGCTGGGCGTTTCATAGCAGCCATGAAGACTTCCAAAATGACCGCGAACGGCAGAACAAGATCGCGCTCCTCGGCTGGCAGGTGCTGCGCTTCACGTGGCTGGATCTGACCGAGTACCCGCAGCGGGTGCTGGCGGAGATCCGATTCGCGACAGAGCATGGAGTGCGGTGAGCGTCCACGCCGCGAACGCGATCCAAAAGAACACTAGCGACACCGTTGTCAGCCACTGCCAGCCCGTTTCGACGGACGTGGCATACGTGGCCGATGAATACATCCCGAGCGGGAACACCGCCGCCCACCACAGCCCCGGCGGAAGCTCGCGTCGCCTCCGAAAGCGTTGCAGCGTCACCCAAATCAGCGGCGGGATCCACACCGACGCGACCACCCACGTCACGACCGTCACCGGCCAAACGCTGGTAAGTCCGGCCTTGTCGATGTGATCGCCCGCCAACGTCGCGATCGCCGCGCCGCCCATCAGAATCCAGATGTCGGGCTGCACCAACATCGGAGCGGACGGATCGTGCACAGCCCGCCAGACAATAAGCCCCGTCATCACCAGATACACCGCGATCGCGAGGGCCCATAGGACCAAGGCCCAGAACACGATCCTCAGATCCGCCATCACGATGGCCAATCCGGACGTCGCAACACTCGCCAACTCCCAGCCGCCGTGCGCACGGCCGCGCAAGCCCCCGCGGTCGCGCCACATGCGCCGGGCCACCACCGGCGCCAACGACAGCCACCCCTGTAACGCCATTCCCGCCAGCACCCACAGCACAATCCGGTGTTCGGCCAGCCGCGCCCCCACCACCGCGCACGCCGCGATGTACGTGCACAACCGAAGCGCCACATCGAGATCGGTGAGTTTCCAGGACTCCCGTCGCCACACAGCCGCGGCCGCCACGATCAGCACCGACAACGCGACGGCCGCCAGCACGATCAACACGTCGCTGATAACGCCGTAGCCGTGATCCACAGCCGCGATCGACACGATGCCGGTCGCCATGACCGCCACGAACGTGTCCGGTTTCACGGCGTGACAATGACCTCTGCCGACATGATCACGGGCAGATTCAGCGGTAGCGCCGCAACCCCGATCGCGGTCCGGGCGTGCCTACCGTGCTCGCCGAACACCTCGAGCAGCAGATCCGAC
>JBKOYU010000944.1:0-12712 GCA_046725575.1 Actinomycetota bacterium
ACCTCCTGCAGTCCGGCGCCCAGCGCGAACAACGCGATGATCAGCTCCGGGGCGTTGCCGAACGTCACGTTGAGCAGCGCACCGATCCCCGGACCCGATCGCGCCGCCAGCTCCTCGGTCGCCCGCCCCATCAGCGCGGCCGTCGGGATCACTCCCAGTGCCGAAGCGAAGAACACCGGCACCGCGTCGGCGTGCATCAACTCCAGCACGATCGCAACCGGGATCAACGGCACGAGCAGGTATGGCCAGCCCTCGCCTGTCAGCAGGAACGGCCTACGACGTTCGGCGGGCGGGGCCTCAACCTCCATGCGGTCTTCTTACAGCTCGTCGGGCTTGACCGCCAGCACCGGCTTGGGGCACTCCAGCAGCAGCTGCTGCGAAACGCTGCCGAGCAACAGCTTGCCCACCGGGTTGCGATGCCGAATCCCGATCACCAGCAGTTCGGCGTCATCGCGGTCCATCGCCTCGAGCAGTTCCTCGGCGGAGTCGACCCCGACGGGCTGAGAGAGCTCGAACTCCACGCCGCAGTTCGCGAGCCGCTCCTCGATGTCGTGGACCTCACCGGGTTGGGCGAAGTGGGTATCGACGTAGGCCTCGCCGGTGGTCGAGTTGATGACTTGCAACGAGGTGCCGCGCCGCTTGGCTTCGGCGATGCCGTGCTCGAGCGCGGCCCGGCCGAACGGATCCGCGCTGTATCCGACGACGACCGTCATGCCTCGACTCCTCCTCGCTCCGGTCCTCGCTCGTTCCTCGCTGCGATCCTCGCTCGTTGTCGTCTTCGGGTCATGCCTGGGCCGCCTTCTCTTTCTGATCCGCGTCGTCCTCGACGACGAGGAGCGTTTCTTCGCTGCGATGCATCAGCCGCAGCACGAGTGGCATCAGAAGCAGGACGGCTATCAGCACGTAAACGACGATCGCAACGGGCTCGGTCAACAGGCTGGTCCAGTCGCCGCCGCCGAGCTGCAGGGCTTGCCGCAGCTGACGCTCGATCCGTGGCCCGAGGATGACGCCGATGATCAGCGGCAGCACCGGCAAGCCGAACCGTCGCATCATCAGCCCGAGCAGACCGAAGACCAACAGCAACGCCAGGTCGAGCGCTTGCACGTTCACCGCGAGGGCGCCCAACGTCGCGAAAAACAGGATGCCCGCGTAGAGGTAGGGCCGCGGGGTGCGCAGCAGTTTGGCCCACAGCGGCGCCAGCGGCAGGTTGAGCACCAGCAGCATGAAGTTGCCGATGAACAGGCTGGCGATCAGCGTCCAGATCAGCAGCGGCTCTTTTTCGAAAAGCGTTGGGCCGGGCTGAATCCCGTAGGACACGAATGCAGTCAGCATCACCGCCGCGGTGGCGTTGGTGGGCAGACCCAGCGACAGCATCGGCACCAATGTGCCTGCAGCCGAGGCGTTGTTGGCAGCCTCGGGCCCAGCGACACCTTCGATGGCACCCTTGCCGAATTCGCCCTTGTGTTTCGAGAGCCGCTTCTCGGTGATGTAGGACAGGAACGTCGGCAGCTCGGCACCGCCGGCGGGCAGCGCGCCGAACGGGAAGCCGAACGCGGTGCCCCGCAGCCACGGCTTCCAGGACCGCTTCCATTCCTCACGACCCATCCACGGCCGGCCCACCGGAATGACGTCGGCCGGACGGCGTCGCAGATGCGCCGCGACCCACAGAGCCTCGCCGACAGCGAAGATCGCGACCGCGATCACGACGATGTCGATTCCGTCAGACAGCTGCGGAAGGCCGAACGTCGCCCGCGGCTGACCCGTGAGGAAGTCGATGCCGACGATGCCGATCGCCAAGCCGAGGAACAACGAGATCGCGCCGCGCAGCTTCGAGGCACCGAGCACCGCCGTCACCGCGACGAGCGCGAACAGCATGATCGCCAGATACGACGGCGCACCAAGCGTCACCGCAAATCTCGAGATCGGTGGCGCGAACGCTGCCAACAAGGCAGTGCCGATCGCGCCCGCGACGAACGATCCGATGGCCGCTGTCGCGAGCGCTTGAGCGGCCCGGCCCGCCTTGGCCATCTTGTTGCCCTCGATCGCCGTGATGACCGACGACGATTCACCCGGCGTGTTCAACAGGATCGACGTGGTCGACCCGCCATACATGCCGCCGTAGAAGATGCCGGCGAACATGATGAACGCCGCACTCGGGCTCACGTTATACGTGACGGGCAGCAGCAGCGCGACCGTCATCGCGGGACCGATGCCCGGGAGCACGCCGACAGCGGTTCCGAGGAGCACGCCGATGACGGCGTAGAGCAGATTCATCGGTGTTGCGGCCTGCTCGAGGCCCTGGAGCAACCAGTTCAAATTGTCCATCTACAGAATCCCGTCCAAAATGCCTGCGGGCAGCGGGATTCCGAGCCCGGAGTAGAACGCGTAGAAGCTGGCGACGGCGAGCACCGCGCCGATGATGATGTTGCGGATGTAGTGGCGGCTGCCAAGGATGGTGGCCGCACCGGCGAACAGCAGAGTTCCGGCGATCGCCCACCCCAGCGGGTTGACGAGCATGATCACGGCGACGAACACACCGACCAGCAGTCCGACCGTGCGCCAGTCGCCTGGGGTGTTCGGGTCGACGTCCTCCCCCGCGTCAGCCTCGCCGACCGAGCCGCGCGGAATGGCAATGGCGAGAACGACTGCCAGCACGATGAGAATGCTGCCGATCGCTATTGGAAAGAGCTTGGGCCCGACGGGATCCACCTTGGCGAATCCCGGTTCGAGGCTGAGCGTGTCGTAGATCAGAAAGACGCCGACGGCGACCATCACGACGCAGACGATGTACTGCGCCTTGTCGACGGTCTTGGCAACCGGATTCTGTTGCGGTTCTTTGGTGGTGGTCATACCAGCCCCAGTTCGGTCAGGGTCGAGGAGACCCGGTTGTCTTGCTCCTTGAGGAACTGCTCGAACTGCGGACCGGTAATGAACGCATCAGTCCAGCCGTTCTTCACCAGCGCCTCCTTCCACTGCTGGGTACCGTGCATCTCTTCGAGAGCCTTGACCATCGCCTGCTTGGCATCATCGGAAATGCCCGGTGGTGCAAGGACTCCGCGCCAGTTTGCAAAGGTGAGATTGATGCCGGATTCCTTCAGGGTGGGCGCGTTGATGCCCTCGACCCGCTCGTCGCCGGACACCGCTAGCACGCGCAGCTGGCCGGCCTCGATCTGATCGATGAGTTCGCCCGGGCTCGAGGTGCCTACGGTGATCTTCTTGCCGAGCAGCGCGGTCAACAGATCCCCGCCGCCGTCATACGTGACGTAGTTGACCGATTTCGGCTCGACACCGACGGCTTTGGCCAATTCCATGGGGAACAAGTGGTCGGGTCCACCCGGTGATGAACCGCCGCCGATGGTGACCTTCGACGGATCGGCCTTCCACGCCGCGACGAAATCTTGCACCGTCTTGAACGGCGAGTCGGCCGGCACGAAAACCGCGCCCGGGTCCTCGATCAACTTCGCCAGCGCCGTCGCATCCGATGCGCGCGCCTTGGACCCGTTGGTGTAGGTGGCGCCGACAACACCGAGCCCCATCGTCATCATGAGGTCGTCGTTACCCTTTTCGTTCATCAGGCGGGCCATGGCGACGGTCCCGCCTGCGCCGATGACGTTGAAGACCTCGACGCGGCCAGTGATGTCGTCGTCCTCCATGATTTTCACGGCGGTCCGTGCCGTGAGGTCATAGCCGCCGCCGGGGCTGTTCGGCACCATCATGCGAAGCCGGTGCAAACCCGTCTCTTCGCCCTTCGTCACGCCGCAGGCCGTAAGTAGGAGCGCGGCGATCACCGCGAGTATTAGCGCTGCGCGTTGCTGCGTTGATTTCACGTCGTCCCCAAATCACTGAGTTGTGATGCTCAGCAATACTGGACCCGAGTAGTGACACGGGTCACTAATGAGTACGCAAAGGACGTATTGGTCGTTGTGGTCACCGGTTCGTAGCTTCCGCAGCTTGGCGGGCCAGTTTCTGGTGTTCCAGTTGCTGGTGGTTGCCGTGGTGCTGGTCGCCGTGGCTGCGGTGTCGGTGGCGCAGTCGACGCGCGAGTTCCGCGAGGTGCGTGGACAACGGATGATCGCGGTCGCCGAGAACATGGCATCGACGCCGATCGTGCGGGATCGATTCGCCGACCCGTTCGCCGGCCGGGTGCTTGCCCCGGAGGTGGACCGCGCCGTGGCGCTGTCGGGAGCCGGCCTTGCGGAAATCCGCAACCCGGACGGAACCGTGCGAGTGTCGTCGGACCCGTCGCGCATCGGCCAGCGGATGGACCTCGGGCCGAGCCGGGCCGACGAAGGCCGGGCCTGGTTTGGCGACGACAACGTCGACGGTGTGCACAGCCTGGTCGGTCAGGTGCCGATCCTGTCCACCGATGGCGACGTGCTGGCCGTCGCGTCGGTCAGCGAGCCCTACCCGTCGGTATGGGAACTGCTCAGCGGCGCCGGAGAGCGGCTTCTGATCTATCTAGGCCTTGGCGCGGCGCTGGGGTTGCTGGCGTCGTGGCTGTTGTCGCGGCGGATCAAACGGCACACCCGTGGGCTGGAGATCGCCGAGATCGCCGGCCTGGCCGAACATCGGGAAGCATTGCTGCACAGCATCCGTGAGGGTGTGGTCGCGGTGAACAACGAGGGCGACGTCACGCTGCTCAACGACAGTGCGCAGGAGCTACTCGGTGTGACGGCCGCGGCGGTGGGTCGCCGCGTCGACAGCGTCGGACTCGAACCCGCGGTTGTCGAATTCCTGTTGTCCGGCGAGGACGGGCGCGATGTCGTGATCGCCACGCGGACACGGGTTTTGGCGTTGAACCGGCGGGCGGCCACCAGTCAGGGCCAGCGGATCGGAACCGTGACGACGATGCGTGACAGCACCGAACTGGCTGCTCTGCAGGGGCAGCTGTCGTCACACAAGAGCGTGACCGACACGCTCCGCGCGCAGACGCACGAGTTCGCCAACCAGCTGCACACCATCTCGGGCCTGGTGCAGCTCGGCGAGTACGAGTCGGTGCGTGATCTGGTGGGAACCCTGACGCGACGCCGTGCGGAGATCAGCGACGCGGTGACGCAACGTATTTCCGATCCAGCGGTCGCAGCGTTGTTGATCGCGAAGACGTCGCTGGCCGCGGAGAGTGGGGTGTCGCTGGAGATAGCGCCTGAGTCACGCCTCGGCGCGTTGGACCCGGCGCTCGCCACCGACGTGATCACCTTGCTGGGGAACCTCATCGACAATGCTGTCGACGTCTCCGTGGGTGCTGACGCGGCGGACGTCACAGTGACCATCAAGGACCACGATGGCCTGATGATCTCGGTGGCCGACTCCGGACCCGGTGTGCCCGAACATCTTCGGGAGGAGATCTTCGCCCGCGGCGTCACGTCGAAACCCGATGTCCCGGGCGGCCGGGGCATCGGCCTAGCGCTGGTGCGGCTGGTCACCGCTCAGCACGGCGGGACGGTGGAGGTCAGCGACGGCCCTTCGAGTGGCGCGTCGTTCGTGGTGCGGCTGCCCGTCGGGACGGCCGCGGTTGCGGCGGAGGGGGCTGCGCATGCGTGACGTGCTGGTGGTCGACGACGATTTCATGGTCGCCGAAATCCACCGCCGGTTTGTCGAGCAGGTCGAGGGCTTTCGGGCGGTCGGCGTCGCCCGCACCGGCACCGAGGCGCTGTCGGCGGCCCGCGAACTGCGACCGCAGCTGATCCTGCTCGACGTGTATCTCCCTGACATGACCGGCCTGGAGGTGTTGCAGCGGCTGCGATCCGAGGGCGATCGGGTGGGCGTCATCATGATCACGGCGGCCCGCGAATTGGACACGGTCAAGGGTGCCCTTGACGGCGGTGCGGCCGACTACTTGATCAAGCCGTTCGAGTTTCCGCAATTGAAGGCGAAATTGGAGGCGTTCGCCGCCCGCGCCGAAGCACTGGAGTCCGCCGGCGGCATCGATCAGTCGTTGATCGACTCGTTGTTCGGCGGGCACGCCGCCACGTCGCAGCAGGAGGTGCTGCCGAAGGGACTGGGCACCGAGACGGGCCGGTTGGTGTTGGAGGCGGTGCAGAATGCGGGCGAGGTGTCGGCGGCCGAATGCGCTGACATGGTTGGCATTTCGCGCGTCAGCGCCCGCCGCTATCTCGAGCACTACCTCAGCACCGGCGCGTTGGTGTTGCGACTGCAGTACGGCGTCGGCCGACCCGAGCGGCGCTATCGCTTAGGCCGCGTGTAGGTCGGCGAGGGCAACGCCTATCCTGACTTCGACTTCGCTGACCGCGATCAACGGTGCCCCGGGTAGTGGTGCCGCCGTCGAGCGGCACCGCGCACCCGTGGGTGTGACGCCGCCAACCCATCGAGATCGAACATACATTCGACTATAAGCGACGGCTCCGACAAGTTCCGGCGATCAGTCGTGCGGTCCTGGCTGCAGGCCGGTCTGGGCCGGCTTGCGTGGCTCGGCGCGGCCTTCGATGAGGCCGTAGTCGATCGCCTCATCGACCGTCAGCATTCGTTGGTGCTCGAGATCTGAGCGGATCTGTTCCACCTCGCGGCCGGTGACCGCGGCGAGCCGGGCGGCCAGCTCGTCGAGCAAGTGCGTTGCCTGCCGTTCCTGCTCCGTCACAGCGGCGACGGTGCCATCGAACTGCAGCCGTGGCTCCGACAACACGAAAACCGCGCTCGGATACCCATATCGGTGATCGGCGAGGGCCAGCAGCCCGACCGCCGGGCCCCGGATACGCCCAGCCACATACGCCGACACCGGCACCCGCAAGGCGTCGAGCACACCCATCACGCTCAGCGCCGCGTCCAGCTCGGCATCAAGGCTCTGCAATTCGAGCCGGATTGGTTGGGTGCCTTCGGCGTCCAGGGTGAGCAGCTGCGCGCACAGCCGCGTGGCTGCCTCATTGTCGAGCCAACCGTGCGCCATCACGATGCGCTGTTCAAGCAGCCGGTCGTACAACCGGCCGGGCCACTCACCGCGATCGCTCCACGCTCGCGTCGGCTGCGCCGGGACCGGCTGGTTCGGCGGCCGGTCGGGTGGTCCCGGATACGCTGGCGGCCAAGGATATTCGGGTGGCTGCGGCCGCCACGGCGGCATCGGAGGCACTACGGCGTTAGGAGGAATCGTCATCGGCGTTGTCCTGTGATGTGGTTCTGTGCGGCCGCACCTTCCATGTGATGTCGGTGCCGACAGCAGCCGCGTAGCGTTCGAGCGTTGACATGCGCACATCGCCTTCACCGGCCTCCAGCCTGGCGACCGCCGACTGTGACGTACGCATCCGGGCGGCGACCTCGGTCTGAGACAGCCCGGCGGCCTGTCGGCGAGCCGTCAGATCTGCCAGCAACCGGCCGCGTTCCGCCGACATCCGCCGCAGCGCGATCTCGCGGAAACCCGGCAGCCGTGGCAGTTCGCCGTCCATATCTAGAATGATATCGCGTATTCGGTATAGCCAGTAGCGCGAACGCTCCAACGAGCAGTTCCCGTGTGACCGCGCGGCCACTCTGCCAAGATCGCGGGCATGCCCGCCGTACGGCGCTTCCTCACAACCATGTGCGCCCTTGCCATGCTCACCGGCTGCGCGCCCGGCGCACTGCCGACCAAGACTCCGACCTCAACCACCGACACCAAGGCGGACGCCGTGATGCGGATCGTCCGCGACACCATGGCGCAGGCGCATCTGAAGGCCGTCATCGTGCGCGTGACCGTCGACGGCAGGGAGGTCGTCACCCAGGCCGTCGGCGACTCGATGACCGGCGTCCCCGCGACCACCGCCATGCACTTCCGCAACGGCGCCGTCGCGATCTCCTATGTGTCCACACTGTTGCTCAAGCTCGTCGACGAGAAGAAGGTGAGCCTCGACGACAAGTTGTCGAAGTGGCTGCCCGACATACCGCACGCCGACCGGGTCACCCTGGGCCAACTCGCCCAGATGACGTCCGGCTACGTCGACTACGTCATCGGCAACACCGCGATGAACGACGCTCTGTATGCAAACCCGTTCCGGCGCTGGACCGTCCACGACATCCTGAGCTACGCCACCTCCAAGCCGCTGCTCTACGAGCCCGGCACCAACTGGAACTACGCCCACACCAACTACGTGCTGCTCGGCCTGGCGCTGGAGAAGGCCACCGGCGAAGAGATGTCGAAGCTGTTGTCGGACAAGGTGCTTCGGCCCCTCGGGCTGACAAACACGGTCAGCTCGCTGACCCCCGAGATCCCGTCGCCGGTCCTGCACGCGTTCAGCTCCGAGCGCCGGGCCTTCCTCAAAATCCCCGCAGACACACCGTTTTACGAGGAATCAACGTTCTGGGACCCGTCCTGGACAATCACCCACGGCGCCATTCAGACGACGAACATCTACGACATGGAGGCGAGCGCTGTCGGTATCGGATCGGGTCGGCTGCTGAGCGCCGACTCGTACAAGAAGATGGTGTCCACCGATCTTCGCGGCAAGACCCACAAACAGCCTGGCTGCACGACTTGCGATGAGATGAACGACATCTACACCTACGGGCTCGGCATCGTGATCTCCGGCAACTGGCTGGTGCAGAATCCATTGTTCTCCGGCTACGCCGCCCTCGAGGCCTACTTACCCTCGCAGAAGATCGCCATCGCCATCGCCGTCACCTACGCCCCCGAGGCGTTCGACGACCAGGGCAATTACAAGAACGAAGCCGACACCGTGTTCCGCAAGGTGGCCGCCGAGCTGGCCCCCGACGATGCGCCACCCATGCCGCCACCGAAATAATGTCGGCGTGGCGCCCAAGGTTCTGTTCATCTACAACGAACATCTCGCGACCGAGGCCCTCTTGGGCGAGGCGTTCGCCGAACAAGGCTTCGACGTTGACACCTTCGAGGTGGTGCCGGCCGACCGCATCAACAGCCCCGCCCTCGATGTGACCTTCCCCGACCCGACGGGCTACGACGTGATCGTCCCGCTCGGGGCGCGCTGGCCCGTGTACGACGACGCGCTGCGCCGCACCTGGGTGGGCGGCGAGACACAACTCGTGCGCGACGCCGCCGACGCGGGGGTTGCGCTGCTCGGCGTGTGCTTCGGCGGTCAGCTCCTGGCCCAGGCGTTCGGCGGGTCGGTGGCGCGGTCAACCGTCCCGGAGATCGGTTGGCACGACGTCGACACCGACAACCCGGACCTGGTGCCCGGTGGGCCGTGGTTCCAGTGGCACTTCGACCGCTGGACACTGCCTCCCGGCGCGACCGAGATCGCCAGGACCGCGAACTCGTCGCAGGCGTTCGTGCTCGGCCGCTCGTTGGCACTGCAGTTTCACCCGGAGATCGACGTGACGCTGCTCGACGTGTGGCTGGCCGACGACCGCGACGGCGAAGTCGTCGGCGCCGGGCTCAGCCACGACGAATTACGGGAACGCACAATCGAACTCGCAGACGACGTCGCCATAAAAATCCGCGGCCTGGTGCGCGGTTTCCTGACGCATGTGGCGCGTCAGGCGTGCCAGAGTTCGTGAGCCAGCGCGTCTGTGATCCTTGACCGCCGGAACTGGTGGCCCAGCGCCACCCACCGCAGTCCACCCGGCAGGCCCAGCACGGCCCGCCCGTCGGCCAGCGACTCCGTCTGCGCCAGCACCGTCATCGGCTGCCACGGCGGCACCAGCCGGGTCATCGCGCCCGGGCGGGTGTGCCACTCGAACACCTCGGCGAGCGGATGGTCGACGACGCTTTCGTATTCGATGCCCATGTTTGTGGGTACCCACCCGATATCGATGTCAGAAAACGCCCGTCGTCGTACGCTGAATATGTCCCCGATAACGAAAAAGATCGCGATGAGCGGATGGAGCGGGCTCGCCCGACGAAATGCGAGGCGCACCTTCCGGGACCGCCGAGAAGCCGGCCAAGTCCTGGCTGAGGAGCTGACGTCCTATCGCGGCAAGGACAACCTGTTGGTGCTCGGCCTGGCGCGGGGCGGTGTGCCTGTCGGGTGGGAGGTCGCATCGTTCCTGCGGGCGCCGCTCGACGTTTTCCTGGTGCGCAAGCTCGGCGTGCCGCAATGGCAGGAGCTCGCGATGGGTGCCATCGCCATCGGCGGCGGCGTCGTGGTCAACGACAACCTGGTCAGCAACCTCGGCATCAGCGACGAACAACTGCAGACCGCGATCCACCGCGAAACCGAGGAACTACATCGCCGCGAGAGCGCCTACCGTGGCGGGCGTCCACCAGTGGACATCGCGGGCAACACGGTGATCCTCGTCGACGACGGGATCGCCACCGGTGCCAGCATGCTCGCCGCGGTGCGTGCGGTGCGGGCGGCCAATCCGGCCCAGGTGGTTGTCGCGGTGCCGGTGGGACCGGCGTCGGCATGCCGGCAGCTCGCCGAGGAAGCCGACGACGTCGTATGCGCTACCATGCCACCCGGATTCGAGGCCGTCGGCCAGGTGTTCGAGGATTTCCATCAGGTCACCGACGACGAGGTGCGCGAATTGCTGGCCACGCCAACGGTGCAAGACGACTAGCGCTCAATTAGCTTGGCGCACAGGGGTTTTAGCGGCTGTTGCGGTCCTCGCCGGAGACCTCGTCGGGCTGCTCGACGGCAGTGGTTTCGGCGTCGCTCTCGTCGTCCTGCGCAACAGGGTCTTCTTCGGGATAGTCCTCGGCGAACTCAGATTCGTCGACTTCCTCTTCGGCAGGGGCTTCTGACGCCTCCCCTCTGGACCGTTCCCGCAGCGCGTCGACGATCAGCAGCACCACGCCGATCACGCTGGCACCGATGCAGACCCAGGCGATCAGCTCATTGCTGGTAACCACGGCGGCCACCAGGGCCGCGAGGCCGATGACGGCAAGCACAAGCGCAACGATCAGCATTGACCAACCCTAGGTCAAAGGGGCACGGGGTTACAGCCGCTGTGCGCTAGTTGTTACCCCGATTGAATTGGTTGAAGCCCGCGCCTTCGCTGTTGGTTCCAGAATCGACCGGTGCGGCCGAACCGCGCTGGCCGAGCTCTTCGAGCTGCGATTCCAGATAGGTCTTGAGCCGGGTGCGGTATTCGCGCTCGAATGTGCGCAGTTGTTCCAGCCGGCCTTCCAGCACGGTGCGCTGCTGGTTGATGGTGCCCATGATCTCGGAATGCTTGCGCTCGGCGTCGGCCTGCAGGGCGTCGGCCTTCTCCTGCGCCTGACGCAGCTGCGCCTCCGACCGGGTCTGGGCGTCGGCCAGCATGGCGTCGGCGCGCTGACGGGCCTCGGCCACCGTGGTCTCGGCGGTCTGCCGAGCCTCGCTGACCATCGCGTCCGCCTGGGCGCGGGCGTCGGCGAGCATCTTGTCCGACTCGGCCTTGGCGGTTCCGGTCAGCCGGTCCGCGGTGTCCTGGGCGAGGCTGAGCACCTTGGCGGCCTTGATGTGGCTCTCCTCGCTGACCGGGGCGGCGGGCTGTGGCGGCGGGGCGTCGTAGACGGGCTGCGGCGGGGGTGCCGGTTCGGGCTCGGGCTCGTACACCGGAATCGTCTGCGTGGGCTGCGCGCCGCCGCCGGCTCGGGCGGAGGCCAGCTCCTGGTCCAGCTCGGCGACCCGCTGACGAAGGTCGGCGTTCTCTTCGATGAGCCGGGTCAGCTCGTTCTCAACCAGATCGAGAAATGCGTCGACCTCGTCCTCGTTGTAGCCGCGCTTGCCGATCGGTGGCTTGCTGAACGCGACGTTGTGGACGTCGGCTGGTGTGAGCGGCATTGTCTGCCCCCTTGGAGTTCTGGACCGTCAACCGATCTCAAAGTGTAGAGCCTACTGGAACGTAACTGGCGCCCATCCTGTCACACCAGACCCGGCGGTTGCAGGAGACGATGAATTTTAAGAGCGAATTTCAATCATTCGACAGAGTTACGTGGGTGAATATCGACCCCGGCAAACCCGCGGTGACTACCGTCGCGATCGCCAAAGATGGGCCAGCAGGCCAGTTCTCAGGCCGCGGCGCCGAACGCCAGCTGCATGCCGATGAACGCCACCAGCAGCAGCACCATGATCGACAGATCGAACCGGACCGCGCCTATCGTAAGCTGCGGAATGAGCCGTCGAAGGAGCTTCACGGGCGGATCGGTCACGGTCATGATCACCTCTAGGATCACCACGGTCAGACCCTTGGGATGCCAATCGCGGGAAAACGACCGGATGAACTCGACGACGACCCGCGCGATCAGCAGCAGCCAGAAGACGAACAGCGCGAAACCCAAGATCTCGAAGAAGAGCGCCAACGCCGTCCTCACTGTGGGCAGATGTGTGACATTCGATACAGGCCTAAAGCCAGGTGTCGCTCAAAGCCACCGTGCCAGCGCGACGTCGCCAGCCTACCCGCCCGTCTGACCGGCGGGGTTGGGGCCAGTTGGCCTTATTGATAGGCGTAGAAGCCGGCCTCGGCGATGCGCCTGCGTTCCTCGGCGCTGACATCGATATCGGCCGGAGAGAGCAGGAAGACCTTGGTGGCGACCTTGTCGAACGAACCACGCAGCGCGAAAGCCAGCCCGGCCGCGAAGTCGACCAGCCGCTTGGCGTCGGCGTTGTCCATGGACACCAGGTCCATGATCACCGGGGTGCCATCGCGGAAGCTTTCGCCGATGGTGCGGGCCTCGCGGTAGTCCTTCGGACGCAGCGTGGTGATCTTCGACAGCGGACTGCCCGCCTCGAAGAGCTCCGCCATCCGCCGCGGATCCATGGCGAGCGCGCCGCGGGTTGAGCCGCGCAGGGCGCTGAACCGGGGAGCGGGCCGGTCGAAGTCCCGTGGG
>JBKOYU010000536.1:0-2024 GCA_046725575.1 Actinomycetota bacterium
TTGATGTAGAGGTTGATGTCCTTGGTGGGGTCCTCCGCCGCCAACAGCAGAATCTGCGCGCACAGCTTGTTCGCGATGTCGTCGTCCACTTGGGAGCCCAGGAAGATGATCCGTTCGGACAGCAACCGCTCATACACCGAGTCGACGAGATTGAGGCCCTGCGCGGCGCCACGCATGTCAGTCACGACTGGATACCTGCTTTCTTCTTAAGTCTTGGGACGTAGTGTCCGTCCTAAACGACACTAACCAACCTGGACCGTCGCGCACTCCTTACACGGCGCCCGTTCGCTCACAGCGTCACTTGGCATCGGCGGACACCTCGTCGGACGCCTCATCGGATTCGCTGTCGGCCTCGTCGGAGCCCTCCGCAGCGGCCGGCTCGGCCTGCCCACCCGACGGCCCGAAGAACTCCGCGGTGTCGATCACGTTGCCGTCGGTGTCGGTGACGGTGCCGCCATGCACCACGGCCGCGACGGTCAGGCCGCGACGCACGTCGGCGAACATCGCAGGCAGCTGGTTGTTCTGCTGCAGAAACTGCAGGAGCTGCTGCGGTTCCATGCCGTACTGCCGCGACATCAGCACGAGCCGCTCGGTCAGGTCGTTCTGCCCGACCTGGATGTCGAGCTTGTCGGCGATCGCGTCCATCAGGAGCTGGGTCTTGACGGCCTTCTCCGCGTTGGTGCGGTTGTCGGCGTCGAACTCCTCGCGGCTGCTGCCCTGCGCCTGGAGTGCGTCCTCGAACTGCGTTTCGTCGTGGTCGAGGCTATGGATCGCGTTGTGCAGGGCGTCGTCGACCTGGGCCTGCACGATCTTCTCCGGCAGCGGGACCTCGACCTGCTCGAGCAGCACCTCCAGCGCCTTGTCGCGGATCTGCTCGGCCTGCTGGATGCGCTTCACCCGCTGCACCTGTTCGGTGAGGCTGTTCTTCAGCTCGTCGATCGTGTCGAATTCGCTTGCCAGTTGGGCGAATTCGTCGTCGGGCTCGGGTAGCTCGCGTTCCTTCACCGACTTGACGGTGACGGTCACCTGCGCCTCCTGGCCGGCATGCTCACCGGCGGCCAGCGTGGTGGTGAAGACGCGTGTCTCCCCCTCCTTGAGGCCGATGATCGCCTCGTCGAGACCCTCGATCAGCTGACCGGAGCCGATCTCGTGAGACAGCCCCTCGGTCTTCGCCTCGGGCACGTCCTCGCCGTCGACCGTGGCCGACAGGTCGATCGAGACGAAGTCGCCGTTCTCGGCGGCGCGCTCGACGCCCTTGAGCGTGCCGAACCGGGCGCGCAGATTCTGCAGCTCGGTGTCGACCTCCTCGTCGGTCACCTCGATGGGGTCGACGGTGATCTTCAGCCCGTCCAGATCCGGGAGCTCGATCTCGGGCCGGACGTCGACCTCCGCGGTGAAGGTCAGGTCTTGGCCGTACTCCTTGTTGGTGATCTCGATCTCGGGCTGACCGAGCGGGCGCACGTCGGAGCTCGTCACCGCCTCGGTGTAGCGGCCGGGCACTGCGTCGCCGACCACCTGGTCGAGCATCGCTTCCTTGCCGATGCGGGCCTCGAGCAGCTTCGCCGGTGCTTTGCCGGGCCGGAAGCCGGGCAGCCGCACCTGCTTGGCCAGCTCTTTGTAGGCCTTGTCGAAGTCGGGTTGCAGCTCGGTGAAGGGCACCTCCACGTTGATGCGAACCCGCGTCGGGCTCAACTTCTCGACGGTGCTCTTCACGCTCATGCTCCTCGTAATCTGTAGTGGTATGCGTCCGGAGTCGGGGTGACAGGATTTGAACCTGCGGCCTTCCGCTCCCAAAGCGGATGCGCTACCAAGCTGCGCTACACCCCGCGCCCTTTGTGGTCAGCCTGAAGCACAGTGCTGACCACGCGAGATACTACGGGCTGATCACGCAATGCTTTCAATTGGATTTGATTCAGGCGGCGCTAGTACAGTCTGCTGGTGCTGCACATGCGGGCGTAGCTCAATGGTAGAGCCCTAGTCTTCCAAACTAGCTACGCGGGTTCGATTCCCGTCGCCCGCTCTGA
>JBKOYU010001136.1:0-12874 GCA_046725575.1 Actinomycetota bacterium
TGCCTCGTCAAGCGACGGCTTGCGCAACGAAATGTTGGCAGCAAAGTGTAGGAGATTTGTCACGGCGTGAGCGAATCCGGCGTCCGCAAGCCCATAGCTCCTCGGGTCGTCACACCGGTCGGGCGTAGCGCGCGCTGAACCTCCGCAAGATCGTCGGGGGATGCTCGATGCTGCGTTGTAGTGCAGCAGATTTCAATGAGTCCGCCGTCTCGGGCGCGAAGTAGCCGTAGTCCTTGTACACGTCGATGCGCGTGCAGATCCCGTCTGCGTCGAGTTCAGGGTGAAACTGCGTCGCATAGACGTTGTCGCCCACGCGAAATGCCTGGACGGGACAGTCAGCCGAGTAGGCGAGGCAGGCCAGATCAGAGGGCAGCGCACTCGCTCCTTCCTTATGGCCGCCGTATGCGTCGAAGACGTCTGGAAGTTCGGCGAACAGCGGATCGCTGCGACCTTCTTCAGTGAGGGTGACGGTCAGGGCACCGACCGGCTCGGTGTAGGTGCGGTCGACGCGAGCACCGACGACAGATCCGAGCGTGCCGACGCCGTAACAGCAGCCGAGAAATGGGAAGTCATCATCGACGATGCGACCGATCAGCGGCAATAGTTCGGATTCGACGCGCCTCTGCGTCTGCGATTTCGAGTCCGCTGCATCGCTGACGTTGTACGGCCCGCCGCCCAAGATGATGCCGGACCAGTCGGCGAGGTCGATCTCTCCCAAGGGCCTGTGTGTCAGCCGGATGCGGTGCAGCCCGTTCTCGTCGAGCCCGGCGAAGCGCATCATCGCCGAGTACTCATCGTCAGCCGCTGCGTCCTCGGCGCGGATCGACAGCAGCAGGAACGGGGCAGGCCCGACGGCTGTTGCCATGGTCGCTAAATCTAGCGGCTGACGTCGGGCCTGGCGTCGAGGCGCGATGATTTCTCGCCCGCTGCGCCTACCGAACCGCTCAAAGACGCAGTGAGGGTGGTGCGGGAGAACTAAAATTGTTGCTCGTGACAAGCCCGTCACATCGCATCCTGTTACAAGATCGGGCGCTGACCCGTGGGCAGGCGAGACGATTGAGTCGGCGCTTCGATGGCGTTGGTGTCGCAATCACCGCCTCGCGGCTTCGGCAGATCGCGGCGGGCGCGTGCGCAGGAGATGCCGAACTGACGGATGTCAGTTTCGCGCTCGCCGCGACGGAGATACAGCGCGAGGAGCGCCTCGCCAAGCTGAAGCGCAGCCGGCGTCGAGTCGGACGGTGGCTGATCGTCGCCGGCCTGATTTTGCTACTCCTGATCTCCCTCTTGTGCATGGCCTACCTCTTCTTCAGCCTGGCCCTACACACATACCCCTACTAATCGACTGCGACGTCAAACGGGTTGCAAGCAGCGCGCGCGATCCTATCGGGCGCGCCACCGCCCGAACTCGGTGGACGGCTTCGGCCGGCGAGCGACCACGAACTGGGAGATCCCGCGCAGCTGCTGCTCGATGTCGACCAGGCCGGCGGCCGCGAAAAATGTTGGGACTGTGGTGCGGTCGAACACCCGGACTCCGCAGATCGTGGCGCCGAGTTCGAGTCCCTTCCGCACTAGGAAGGACTCGCGACCGTAGGTTGTCATCACCGCGATCCGTCCGCCGGGCGCGAGCACCCGGACCATCTCGTGGAGCACGCCGAGCGGCTCCGGCACGAGATGGAGTGCGGCAAAGCAACTCACCACGTCGAAGGCGCGGTTGTTGAAGGGGAGGTCGAGCGCATCTCCGCGCATGTAGACCGCACGGACAGAGCTGTTGTCGCGCCCGGCGCGCTCCATCATCGGCACCGAGTTGTCCAACCCGATGACGAACCCGTCACCGGACAGCTGGTCGGCGAAGAAGCTGGTGAAATTGCCTGGACCGCATGCGACATCGAGCACTCGCTGCGGGCCGCCGAGATGCAGTGCAGCCGAGGCCCTTTCGCGCTCGGCCGAGATGGACATCCCGTGCAGACTCATCGCCGCGACCATGATAGGCCGCCAGATGTGCTGATAGATCGCGGCCACCGCCGGGCTGTTCATCGCCCGTTGTGCGAGGCTGCGCCGAGCCGGGGCGGTGCGCCCGAGCAGGTCGGTGTAGCCGTCGCAGTAGCGCATCGAGCGCAGCGCATCCTCGCGGATCAGCCCGCGCGCAAGCGCCGGCACCCACATCGCATCCGATTCGGTCTCCACCCCCGACCGCTGAACGGTCATACCCTGTGTCACGCAGCGGGGCGACGAATGGTTCACCGAAATGTGTCGTCGACTTTCGCCGGCCACCAGATCCGCGGTCCGATCACCGTGAACAGCGCGGGGATCAACACGGTGCGCACGACGAACGTGTCGAGCAGAATGCCCAGTCCGACGATGACACCGAGCTGGGTGAGCACTATCAGCGGAAGCACAGCAAGTACACAGAAAACCGCTGCCATCACGATGCCCGCACTGGTGATCACCGGACCGGTGGCCGACACCGCGCGCACGATGCCGGCCCGGGTGCCGCGACCAGGCGTTTCTTCGCGTGCTCGGGTGACAAGAAAGATCGTGTAGTCCACCCCGAGGGCGACGAGGAACAAGAACGCGAACAGCGGAGTGGTGTAGTCAAGGGCAGGCATACCCAGTAGGTGCACGCTGGCCCAGCCGCCGAGGCCGATCGCCGAAAGCGCGCTGAGCACCATCGCCGCCACCAGCACAAGTGGGGCGAGCGCTGCACGCAGCAGTGCATACAGCACAACCAGCACGACGGCCAGAATGGCCGGGATGAGCGCGTGCCGGTCGCGCACGGCCGCGTCCCGAGAGTCAAGCGCCTGGGCATCGGAACCACCTATCAGGGCCGTCGGATCCGCCGCCTTCGCCGATTCGCGCAGCGCGGCAACCGTTTTGAATGCAACCGGGGAGGCGGGCGGGGCGTCGAGGATCACCTTCCATTGGGTCAGTCCCGATGCCGAAGACCCCGCAGCGCCGGCCGAGACCACGCCCGGCGTCGACGTGATCGCTGACTGGATCTCGGCGGCGCGGCCGGTGGCGCCAATCACGAGGGTCGGATCGGTCAGGCCGCCGGGGAAGTGCGCCGCAAGCATTTCGTAGCCGGTCACCGATTCGGCCCTCACCCGGAATTGGTCGATCTGCGATAACCCGACCGGTGTGCCAATGAGCCCGATCCCAAGCAGCGCGAGCAGCGTCAGAGTCGATGCGGCGACACGGCCGGCGTGACCGACGACCCAGTCGGCGATGCGGTGCCACACGCCGGTGGTGACGGCCGTGTTGTTCCCACGACGGGGGATGAACGGCCAAAACAGCCGACGGCCAAGAAGTCGCAACAGCGGCGGCAACACGAACAACACGAACAACACCGCGACCAGGAGTCCGCAGGCGGCGTGCACACCGAGGCTGCGGGTCGCCGGGGCGACGGCGAAAACGAGAATGACCAGCGCCAGCACGACGGTCGCGTTGCTCGCCACGATGGCCGGTCCTGCGCGAGCGACTGCGGCGCCGAGGGCGACGCCGTGATCGTCGGTTCGGGTCAGTTCCTCGCGGTAACGGGAGATCAACAACAGCGCGTAATTCGTGCCGGTGCCGAAGACAAGGACGCTGGTGATTCCCGACGTGGCACCGTCGAAGGGCAGATCGGTCATGCGCGACACGACAGTGCCCACGGATGTGGACAGGCCGTCGGCCAGACCGATTACCGCCAACGGAACGAGCCACAGGACGGGTGAGCGGTACGTGACGACGAGCAGCACGGTGACGACCGTCGCAGTCACCGCCAGCAAGGTGATGTTGGCATTGCTCATCGCGTTGGTGATGTCGGCGATGAAAGCGGGGCCGCCGGTCAGTTGCACCGCAAGATCGGCCGGGGCTCCATCCGTTGCAGAGCTGCGCAGCGCGGTGACCATGTCGCGTAGCGCAAATCCAGAAAGGCCCGCGGCAAGGGGAATCGGTGCGACCGCGGCGCGGCCGTCCGGTGAAGCGATCAGCGGTGGGCCTGCGACGACGGTGGCGCGCGACAGCCCGCGCTGCCGAGCGGATTCGGCAGCGGCCGTGTCGGCCGGCGTCAGCGGCGCCCCGTCGCGCCGAGATGCCACCAGAATCGCGGGCTGTTGGTCTCCGCCGGGGAACGTCGTCAATGACGCTGCCGCCCTTGCTGATTCGGCAGACGGTGGCAGCTGCAGCGGAGGCTTGTCGGCACCGGTGTTCGGCCCCGCGAGCGCTATGAAGACGCCGGCGCCAACGGCGATCAGAAGCGCGATCACCCAGGAGCGCCGGTGTGTGACTGCCGCGGCGACGCGATCCCACACGGCCATAGCCGAACGGTAACGGACCGAACTGACCGCGTCGGTGAACCGGCCGCAGGTGCGGGCCGTAATAAAGATATGGACGCTTCCGAGGCGACCCGCAATGACCAGCGCGCCAGCGTGACCGTCGATCGCAAGGGCATCATCTATCAATGGGGTGATGCAGTCACCGAAGTCGTGGGTTATTCAGCGGACGATGCGGTCGGACGAAGCCTCAATGTCGTAATCCCGCCCGCACTTCGGCCCGTGCACTGGTGGGGTTTCGATCAGGCGATGAAAACCGGCCGACTGAACAAGGAACTGTTCAAAGTCCCCGCCCTGTGCAAGGACGGGCGAATCATCGTTGCGCACGCAACCATCGATTTGATACCGGGTAAGAGCGGAGATACCGACGGTGCTGTCGTCACCTTCGTCGGCGTCGGATCTCCATGGCAGGGCAAGGCATGGCAAGCCGCCCTCGCACCGGTCGATGCCGCACGCCGCCTCTGGCAGCGAGTCCGAACCCGCGTCCTCGCGCCGGGCGACTCGCGCGGCTGAACCACGTACTCAGAATTGCCCGCGTAGTGAGCGACAACCGGTTTGTCGCTCACTACGCGGACAGCTTGAGGACTATGTCGGTCGCAGTCGACCGCGATCTGCGTAACGCTACGGCGGTTTTCCGACCGAATTTCCGCCATAGCGTTACGTAATCGGACCTGTCAGCGGGTCAGCCCGTCGTGTCCAGGCCTCGGCGATCAAGCGGAGGATCGTCGCCCCGATGCCGCTAATCCTCTTTGCGGATCAACCGACCCAGCGCCACGCGATCCGACGCCAGCAGCTCGTCGATGCGCTCGTGGTTCACGTCGGCGACGATAATCTCGCCCACCTCTTGGTAGACGTCGCGGAAGATGCCGTGCGACTTCATCTTCTCGGTCTGATAGATGTTGTCCTCCGTCGGCGTGACGTAGTAGACCGCCTCGGCCTTGAAGCGGTGTACCAGCCAAAGGTGGACCAACGTCATCAATCGCTTCTGACGCAGCTTCTCGGCGAAGGTGTTCTGGTCACGCACCGTCAGGATGCTGCGGCCGTGCCGATCTTTGATCGGATCGACGATCACGTTGGCAAGCTTCTCCTCCTCGCCGCCCTCTCGCTCGCCGTAGATGCCGAGTTCGAGCACGTCCGAGCCGGGGCGCGTCGGCCGTAGCTGCACTCGCAGCTTTTCGCCGAGTTGGTAGTGCTCGCTCCATAGCGCCAGCCATTCCTCCAGCAGCTTCTTCGGCACCTCGGTCTGCACGAGATGCTGGTGCTGAGTGGAGCCTTTGCCCATGGCCTTGGTGGTCGCTGTGCGGCCCGACGAGGCGGCCAGTGCGGCGTCGCTGCGCGGCCCGCCGACCAGGGTCTGCGGCGTGCGGTACGGCGACTCGACCAGGCGCATCTTGCGCTGCAGGCGGGCCAGCGCGAGCATGCCGTCCTGTCTGAGGGCGGTGGCGAACTCCTCGGAGGCGACGCCGTCCACCTGGTGTCCGCCGTAGGTGATGAAGTTGAAGACGAAGCCCATCTTGCCGAGTTCCTCTGGGAAGGCCCGCATCTCGTCGTCCGTCATGCCGGTGGTGTCCCAGTTGAAGGACGGCGAGAGGTTGTACGCCAGCATCTTGTCGGGGAATTCGGCATGGATCGCCTCGGCGAACTCCCGCGCGTCCGCGAGATCGGCGGTCTTCGTCTCCATCCAGAGGATGTCGGCGAACGGCGCGGCGGCCAGCGACTTGGCGATCGCATAGGGGATGCCGCCACGCACCTGGAAATAGCCCTCGGGCGTCTTCGCCCGCTCGCAGTCCCATGCGACGTCGGCGCCCAACTCCTTGGCCTTCTCGCGGGCGGAGTACAGCGGTGCACGCTCGGCGAACCGCAGCCACTCCGCGGCGCTCATGTCGTGTGGTTCGCCTTCGCGCTCGCGGAATTCGAGCAGCTCGGCCACGGCTTCGCCGTAGGTCTCCAGCCCGGCGTCGTCCTGCCAGGCGTCGACGAACTGCGACTCGACCTTGTCGAAGAGATCGTCGACCGAATGCTCGGTGCCGTCCTTCCACGCCGCGACCGCGTCGACGACCGCGGCCGCAATGCCCTGGCGCTCCAGCCAGGCGTCGGCCGCGGCGTATTCGCCCTCGGGGAGCGCGTAGAGGAGATGACCGTTCAGCTCCGTTACTCCCTGGTCGTAGAAGCGCCGCATCAATGCCACGAAGCAGGCCTTGTAGGAGGGGATCTTCAGATTTGTGGCGCCGAGGAGGAACGGCTGGTCACGCTCGTCGGCCCGGCTGTCGGTCAGGTTGGCCGCCTCGGCGTCCGTGCGCGCGACGATGATTCCCGGCACCCGCATGATGTCGAGCTGGAATCGCGCGGTGTTGAGGCGCTTGATCTGTTCATCCGACGGCACCAGGACCTTGCCGCCCTGATGGCCGCACTTCTTCGTCCCGGGCCGTTGGTCCTCGATGTGATATCCCGGCACGCCGGCCTCCACGAACCGGCGGATCAGGTTGCGTACGTGCGGGTCGCCGCCGTGACCGGTGTCGGCGTCGGCGATGATGAACGGCCGAAAGTCGGTGGCTGGGGTCGCCTCGCGCTGCGCATCTGTCATGCGCAGGCGCAAGTAGTGCTGGTTGCGGTCGGCCGTGAGGAGCGCGCGCACCAGCCCCGCGGCTTCGTCCGGCACCTGGCTCAGGGGATAGCTGGCCAGATCGGGCCCCGGATCCTCGCTGGTAGAGCCCTTGGCGGAGGTGGCCCAACCACCGAGATAGATGCCCTCGATACCCATCCGCTTCATGGCCACTGCCTGCCCGGGCGAGTAAGGGCCGAAGGTGGTGATGCTCTTTTTCTGGGCGAAGAGCTCACGCAGGCGCGGGTAGAAGGCCTCGGCCGCCTCGCGCGCCACGGTGTAATCGGTGGGGATCGTGCCGCGCTGCTCGACGACCTGGCGGGCCGAATAGAGGCGAGTGATCCCGTCGAACCGCGGACTGTCGAAGTATCGCTGCGTGGCGGCGACCTCGCGCTCAAACGGTGTCTGGGGCGCGGCATCTGCTTCGATGATGGCCATGGGTTGATGCTCCTCTTCGAGCCCGGTTCACGACGCGGCCCCAGGTGGGGCGCTACATCACCGACGATACGGCGCGGCTTTCGCCGGTGATGGCGTAATCACCAAGCACTTGCTGACCGCGCCATCGTCCGGCGTCGGGCAAGATGACAGGCATGTACGGTCCCGCGCTGCGAGCGTCCTAGTGCACCTCGGCCAACCACTAAACCTGCTGCCGACGCGCCTGCTCTCGCTGCGGATCATCGTCATCGTCGCGGCGCTTTCCGTGGTTGCCCTGGTCATCGCTCTCGGCGCGTGGGTCTGGATTGGGGTGACCAACGACCAGTACAGCCAGCTGGACCGACGACTTGACTCGGTGAGCAGTTTGGGGGACATCAGCACCCTCCTGTTGCGCACCGCCCAGGACGACACCGCCGACCAGCCCGCCCCGAACGGAGGCCTGGTGCGTACCGCCCGCGTCGGGCGGTCCACCATCTCCGTGCCCACCGACATCGTGTTGCCGCAGTTCGACAATGGCTACGCCAACACCACGATCAACGGCGTCGAGTACCGCGTCCGAACCTTCTCCGCCGGCGTGGCATCGATCGCCGTCGGTGCGCCGCTGGCCGAAACGCAAAAGCGCATCGATGAACTGCACCGCCGGGTCTTGTTGATCTGTGGCGGCGTGATCGTGGGCACCGTCCTGGTGGGCTGGGTGATGTGGCTGATCATGATCAACCCGTTCCGGGTGCTGGCCCAGCAGGCGCGCGCAATCAACGCCCAGTCCAAAGCCGACGAGGTGCAAGTGCGCGGCGTGCAGGAGGCCGTGGAAATCGCCGAGGCCGTCGAGGGCATGCTCGCCCGGATCGGCGACGAACAACAGCGCACCAGGGCGGCACTCGAATCGGCCCGCGACTTCGCCGCAGTGGCCTCTCATGAACTGCGCACGCCATTGACGGCGATGCGCACCAACCTCGAAGTGCTGTCTACTCTCGACCTGCGCGACGAGCAACGAAAGGAAGTGTTAGGCGACGTCATTCGCACCCAGAGCCGGATCGAAGCGACGCTGACTGCGCTCGAACGCCTGGCCCAGGGCGAATTGACCACCGTCGACGACTTCATTCCCGTCGACATCACCGAGCTGCTCGATCGCGCCGCGCACGACGCCATGCGGAACTATCCCAATCTGCATGTGTCGCTGGCATCTTCGACGACGGTGCTCATGGTGGGACTGCCCGCGGGGCTGCGGCTGGTGATCGACAACGCCATCAAGAACGCCGTAAAACACGGCAGCGCCACTGAAATCAGGCTCAGCGCAGACAGTTCCAGCGAGGGCGTCCGGATCACCGTTGATGACAACGGCGACGGTGTACCCGAAGAGGAGCGAGCCGCCGTGTTCGAGCGGTTCTCGCGTGGGTCAACGGCGGCGCGGTCGGGCTCCGGCCTCGGGCTGGCGCTGGTAGCCCAGCAGGCCGAGCTTCACGGTGGTACTGCCGCGCTGGAGGCCAGTCCATTGGGTGGGGCGCGACTGGTCCTGCGGCTGCCGGGACCGAAGTAGACGGCGTCAGCCGGGCGTGTCCAGCGCGTCCAGATCGCGCTCGGCATACAGCCGGTGTTGCCACTCCTCGTTTACCAGGATGCGGAGACATTCCTTGAGCGGGAAGCTCTCCATCCGGGGCCAGCCGGGCTCGGAGCGTGTCACGTCGGTGGCGAGTTGGTCGTCGGTCAGCGATTCCAGGACGTGCCGGACCATCGCTTGACGTTCGCGTCGAACAGTGAGCACCTCATCGAGTGAGGGTCGCGCCTCGCGGTCCCAGGGGATGCCGTCCCACCCGGGTGCCTCGTCCCACGGCAGATCCAACGGGTGCCACGGCGAGGCGTTGCCGAGCACCATCCGGCCGACCCACGCCGCGCTGGCGAAGTTGAGGTGCCGCAGGGTCTGGATGAACGACCACTCGTCGTCGACGTTGTCGTGGAGCGCTGCGGCGGGAAACGTCATCGCCCGCGCCACGGTGCCCTTCCACAGCTGCTCCAGGATGGCCCACGCCTCGCGAAACCCGTCGCTGTCGTCGGGGCGCATCTTCGCCCGCTCCGGCATGCGGCGGTTCAGTTCGGCGTCGACGAGCGGCGCGATATCGACGCCGTTCACGATGACGTTCTGTAGTTCGCCGTTGATCTCTACATCGACGAGCTCGACGCCGCGCATGCGACTGCCGTTGAACGCCGCGCCGCGGATCTGCGCGCCGCTGAGGTCGACCGAATTCATCTGAGCGTCGCGAAGACTCACGTGGTCGAACCGTGCTCCGGTGAGGTCCTGATCGTGGAACGAGGTCATGAATACCACGCTAGGCGGTTTGGAAGGCGGTCCTCATGGGAAGGGACCTCGGATAGCGGGAGTGTCTCAGCAAGACTGCGCAGCCCGTGAAGCACTTGGCGTCAATGGCATTCTCGGCGCCCGCTTTTCGACGAGCCTGTTTCATCAACGCGAAAAGACCGTGCCCGACGACCGCTACCTCACCGAATGGACCGCAATCCTCGCAACCCGGATCGAAACACTTCGCTAAGCAAATTACCCGCGACCGACCGCACTTGCACCAAACCTCAACTAGGCGAGCGAAATTCGACGGCCGATCACGAATCGTGAGCGCCGCGGTCACGGTATAGCAAAGATCCGACGCCGACCAGGGCAGACGTCGGCCGATGGGCACCGAGCTGTTGCAGAAGTGAATATAGTGACTGGTGTCAATTAAATAGGTCACGCGGTCAAGGGTGTCCGGAAACCGCACGGGAGTGTTGTGGCGGCCCGGCCACGAGATGAAGGAAGTTCGAATGAAACGCATCTGCGCCGTGATGATCAGTCTGGCGTTGTTGGTCGTCACGCCCGGTCTGGCGACCGCTGACGCGACCCACCAACAAGCGATCAATCTCGTAATCCAGCGGGCGCTTTCACAGCGTGGCGTCCCCTACGCGTATGGGGGCGGCAACGTCGCGGGCCCGAGCCTGGGTACCGCGTCCGTCGACACCGCGGTCGGCGCTGCAGACCCCAGCCTCGGCGCCACGCCACTTCCCGGCAGCGTCGGCGCCACGGGCCTCAGCCTCGCCCCTGAACCCCAGGTCACCAGAGTGGGATTCGATTCGTCCGGTCTGGTCGTTTACGCATTCGCCGGCGTCGGGATCAAGATGCCGCGGTCGTCTGGCGAGCAGTACAAGGTCGGCCAGAAGGTGCTGCCTTCGCAGGCGCTGCCCGGCGACTTGATCTTCTACGGCCCCGAAGGCACACAAAGTGTCGCGCTCTTTATCGGCAACGGTCAGATGATCGAGGCCACCGACCCCGCCGTCACGGTGTCGCCGGTGCGCACCAACGGGATGACGCCGTACCTGACGCGAATCATCGGCTGACGCGGTACGCCAATGCGAGCGCCGCGCCTTCCTCGGCGAGGTCAGAGACAAATGTCGTGTGCCCGCCGCCCGGGAGCGATCTCGCGAGCTTCACCAACTCCTCGGCCTTGCGGGAGCTCAGGATGAGCCTCGCGCCGCGCGTCGCGAGCGCGGTGGCGATCGCTCTCCCCAGGCCTCCGGTCGCGCCGGCCAGAAGGGCCGTCCTGCCGCCAAGATCCATACCCGCGAACCACCTCGGGCAATGTGCGGACCTGATCGAATGCGCCTCACATATTCATGAGGAGCAGTACCGCCGCCGTCACGAACAGCAGGACGAAACGGTGATGGCCGGTCAGCGCTGTTCCGCCGTCGGCGTGCCTATCAGGCAATACCATTTCTTTCAGAGCTCGACCCGCAGGGGAGCGACGATGGCATCTGACGACATGGGCGCGGCCGTTTCGGCATCATCGTCGTGGGCGCCGCTGAGGATCGGTGCGTTTCGCGGGCTTTTCATAGCTGCGCTCACCTCCAACATCGGCACGTGGATGCAAACCGTTGGGGCGCAGTGGTTTCTGGTTGAACAACATGCGAGCGCTACGACGATCGCGCTCGTCCAGACGGCCAGTCTGTCGCCGACCTTGATTCTGGCGCTGTTCGCCGGCGCCCTGGCCGATCGCGTCGACCGCCGGCGACTGCTGATTGCGCTGCAGGTGTACGCCGCGGTCGCCGCGGCGGTGTTGGCTGCGATCACGATCGCCGGTATTCTCAACCCGCTTACACTGCTGTCGCTCATGTTTGCAATCGGCTGCGCCGCCGCGATGACGACCCCGGCGTGGCAAGCGATCCAACCCGAGTTGGTGCCACGCGAGCAGTTCCCCGCGGCGACATCGCTAAGTGGCGTCACCGTCGATGCGGCGCGCGCGATCGGACCGCCTATCGCGGGCGTGCTGGTGGCCGCCGCGGGTCCACAAGCCGTGTTCGCGATCAATGCGGTGTCCTTCGTAGCGGTCGTCGCTGCGCTGATGTCGTGGAAGCGACCGCCGTCGACTTCGGTCGTCGACCAAGAGCGACTGAGCCAGTCGGTTGTCACCGGTGTCCGATATGTCCGCGACAGCAGGGCCGTTCGCCGAATCCTGTTGCGGGCGGCGTTGTTCGCATTTCCCGTGTCGGCGCTGTGGGCGTTACTGCCCATCGCCGCCTCGCAACATTGGCATCTCCGCGCGATCGGGTACGGTGCCGTACTGGGCACGGCGGGAGCGGGGGCGGTGCTCGGCGCTCTTGTGATGCCCCGGCTCCGCACGTATTCGGCCAACGCGTTGCTGGTACTTGCGGCATTGATCGATGCCGCGGGATTGCTCGCGGCGGCATACCTGCCGCTGGCAGCGGGCGTTGTATTGCTGCTGCTGGCCGGTGTGGCGTGGATTGCGACGCTCACCACCCTTACCGTCGCTGCGCAGCTGGCCCTGCCTGGGTGGGTCCAGGCCCGGGGCCTCGCGATGTATCTGGTGGTGTTGATCGGTTTTCAGGCTCTCGGAGCGTTCGTCTGGGGGCTTATCGCCTCCCATTTCGGGGTTGCGGCATCGCTCACGGCAGCCGCCATTCTTCTCATAGCCGCCGCGGCCAGCCAAGGTGTGCTGCCGTTACTGCCCGCGACCGACGACGAGCGCCGGGGAGCCTCCGACCGTTCGTGAACGTCAGCCGACTCGCAACAGCTTCATCTCCGCCAGGTGCTGCGGCAGCGCGTCGATGTAGTCGGCGAGGGCGTCGCGCATCTCGACCTCGCCAGACAGCTGCCTGCCATCGCGCTCGATCGCAATCGGGTCATCACGGTGAATGGTCAGGAGGGCTTCGATGAGTGCGTTGCGGTCACGGGTGCCTGTCCCCGCAGGATCAGCACCCCCTCAGATTGTCGACGATGTCAGGAAGGCTGTCGCTTGGCGTGAGACCCGCGTCGACAAGCCGTGCGTGCACCGCATCCACCAGCTCTTGTCTTGACAGCGTCCACGGCCAGTGGGCGCTGAGCACATCCAGCGCGGCCTTGATGCCCGGATCGTTGGTGAACAGCGTCGCACCGCCGGCTTCCCGGTACTCCTGGCGTGAGTTATCAAGACGAGTCGGCCCGTCGGCAGGGCGCACCAACGCGGCGAGATGTAAATGGCGGAAGCGGCGG
>JBKOYU010000030.1:0-2790 GCA_046725575.1 Actinomycetota bacterium
TCCCCGTCCCGCCTTCGGCGGTGGCGGCCACGCGCGACGCTGTTGGGACCGATGGTGCCAACAGCTGGCTGCCCTTCACCGGGCTGGCGCCTCTGCGCGAAGCGGTCGCGGAGCGCCTCCAGGCGCAGAGCGGATCCGACCTACGACCCGCTCGAGGAGGTCGTCATCACCAGCGGCGCGCTGCCCGGCCTGCTGAGCGCCCTGCTCGCGACGGTCGATCACGGAGACGAGGTCGTCGTCACCGATCCGACCTACGCGGGGTTCATCAGGCGTATCAGGCTTGCCGGGGCGCGCCCGGTGTTCGTACCGCTAGTCGCGGTCAACGATCGCTGGCGACCCGACGCACTATCCCCCACGGCATGCTGGGCGAAGGAGACCACGATGAAACTGCACGACTTCCCGCGCTACCCACTCACCTTCGGGCCGAGCCCCATCCACCAGCTGGACCGACTAACGAAGCACCTCGCCGGTGCGACCGTCTGGGCCAAGCGCGAGGACTGCAACTCTGGGCTCGCGTTCGGCGGGAACAAGGTCCGCAAGCTTGAGTACCTTGTCCCCGACGCGCTCGCCAAGGGAGCCGACACGCTGGTCTCGATCGGCGGCGTCCAATCGAACCACACCCGCCAGGTCGCGGCCGTCGCGGCAAAGCTGGGCCTGAAGTGCCTCCTCGTCCAGGAGAAGTGGGTCGACTGGGATGACCCTGGCAACGACAAGGTCGGCAACATCCTCCTGTCACGCATCATGGGCGCCGACGTGCGGCTCAACTCGGCCGGCTTCGACATCGGCATCCGCAGCTCGTGGGAGGACGCGCTGCGCGAGGTCGAGAACGCTGGCGGGAAGCCATATGGGATCCCGGCCGGCGCTTCCGAGCACCCGCTCGGAGGACTCGGCTTCGCCAACTGGGCGTTCGAGGTCGCCGAGCAGGAGAAGCAGGTCGGCGTCTACTTCGACACGATCGTCGTCTGCACAGTGACCGGCTCCACGCACGCGGGCATGATCGCCGGCTTCGCGGCCCTGCAGGAAACCGCCGACAACCGCCCACGCCGGGTGCTCGGCATCGACGCGTCCGCGACGCTCGACAAGACCCGCGACCAAGTTGCCCGAATAGCCCGTCACACGGCCGAACTCATCGAGCTCGGCCGCGACCTGCGTGACGACGAGATCACCGTCCTCGGGGGCTGGGCTGGCGACTTCTACGGGATCCCCGTCAAGTCGACCATCGAAGCGATCAGGCTGAGCGGCTCGCTCGAGGGCATGATCATCGACCCCGTCTACGAGGGGAAGTCGATGGCTGGACTCATCGACCTCGTCAGCTCGGGGGAAATCCCAAAGCACTCCACCGTTCTCTACGCCCACCTCGGCGGCCAGCCGGCGCTCAACGCCTACTCCGGCATCTTCGACTGAGAACCAATCTGTATGCCGCTGGGGGTAGTTTGACGTTCGTTTGTGCGGACGTCTCTCCTGCTACCGCTCGGCAGAAGACCCCGTTTCGCCCCGGCTTTCGCGAAGGCTCGATTACCTGGTTCCGGCCTCCTTAACAGCTTGCGCACGCTCGAGCTGAACATCTACATCACCTTCTACGACACCGTCCTCGCGCGGCTGTTGATCGCCGATCTCACCGAAACCGTGGAGTTCGACGGTAAGCCCACCCGCACCCCGGAGGTGCTGGTGTTCGAGCTCACCAGTGACGGGCGCATCGCACGCATCGAGATCTTCATCCAGACGCCGGAAGGCTGAAACCGCCGCGTCGGTACGCTCGAATCATGTTTGCTTTCCTGCCCGGCATCCCCGGCGCCGACGACCTGCGCAACCTGGCCCGGAGGGTGGACACCGCCCGGCACCACGGTGTCCCGAACGGGTGTGTGCTCGAACTGGACCTACACTCGGTGCCACACGAAACCGGTGGCTTCGATCCGTTCGCGATGATCGCCAGCGGCGGTCGGCCACTGGTGTTGCGCGAAGCCGTCGCCGCCATTCACCGCGCCGCCGAGGACTCGCGGGTGGCCGGGCTCATCGCCCGGGTTCAGATTCCCGCCGCCGCGGCGGGTCCGGTGCAGGAGCTGCGTGACGCCATCACCGCATTCAGCGACGAAAAGCCGTCGCTCGCGTGGGCCGAGACATATCCCGGCACACTCTCGTATTACCTGGCATCGGCATTCCGCGAGGTGTGGATGCAGCCATCGGGAACGGTCGGCCTTGTCGGCTTCGCCACCAACGCGCTGTTCCTGCGCGACGCACTCGACAAGGCTGGGATCGAGGCGCAGTTCATCGCGCGCGGCGAATACAAGTCTGCGGCAAACCTTTTCACGCAGGACCGCTACACCGATGCCCACCGCGAGGCCGACAGCCGGCTGATCGAAAGCCTGCACAGCCAGGTGTGGCAGGAGATCGCCAAGTCACGCCATCTGGATGCCGGCGAGGTTGACGCGCTCGCCGACAAGGCACCGCTGCTGCGCGACGATGCCGTCACCGGCCGCTTGGTCGACCGCATCGGCTTCCGCGACGAGGCCTACGCACGCATCGGTGAACTCGTTGGGGCACCGGGCATTTCGCCGGAAACCGGCTCCGACATTCCCACCCAGCTTCGCCCACCCCATGCCGACTCGGAAGACGCGCCGCCGCGGCTGTATCTGTCGCGGTACGCCCGCTCCGCTGCGCAGCGGCCGACGCCGTCGATTCCCGGGCGCAAGACGAAGCCGACCGTCGCCGTCGTCACCCTGCACGGCCCGATCGTCAGCGGCCGCGGCGGTCCGAAGGTGCTGCCACTGGGAGGCTCGAACGCAGGCGGAG
>JBKOYU010000136.1:0-8550 GCA_046725575.1 Actinomycetota bacterium
CGGCCCTGGTGCGGTCAGCGTCGCCTAACGACTTTTCACCGCGACGACCCGCTCGACCAGCCCGAGCTTGAACCGTTCCGCCCGTTCAATCGTGAACGGCCGCTGCTCGACCTTTGTGCGAGGACGCCGCAGAAAATGCTCGCTGGCCATCGGGACGGTGATCACTTCGAGGGCGCGCTGGATGCCGCGGGCAATGCGCGACGAGCTTGCGACGTGGTCGACGAGAATCAACTTGCCACCGGGGCGCAGCACACGGGTCATCTCGTCGAGCGCGGCATCGATGTCGGGAATCGCGCATAGCCCAAAAGTGCAGACGACAGTGTCGAAGGTCGCGTCGGCGAAGGGCAGCGCATGCGCGTCGCCCTGGCGCAGTTCGATATTGCGGCCCAACTCGGCGGCGCGGGTGGTGGCGATCGCCAGCATCTGTTCGCTGAGATCGATTCCGGTCAGCCGAACGTCTTTCGGGTATGCATCGAGATTGAGCCCCGTACCGACGGCCACTTCGAGGACCTCGCCGCTGGCCTGCGAGCAGGCCCAGCCGCGCGAGTCGCCGAACAGCATCCGTTCCATGAAGCGCATTTCCCGGTCGTACGAGCGAGACTTCTTGTCCCAGTATCGATGCCACCGTTCAGTGCGCTCTTGTGCCTGAACCATGGTGATCCCTTCTCCTGTTGGCGCTAACGAGCGGCGACGACGATTCGCGCACGCCGCCGCGGGATGTTCGTGATGTTGCGGACATGGCCGCGCTCAGGTGCGCTGCCGACCGGCACGGCGAGGCAGTATCGGGTGAGAATCTCGCGCAGCACCGCGGTGCCTTCCATGAGCGAAAACCCCGCCCCGATACAGCGGCGCACTCCACCACCGAAGGGCAGCCACGTATTCGGTTCTACTTCGTTGTCGAGAAATCGGCTGGGCCGATACGTCCACGTGTCCGGGTAACTGTCGGAGCGTTGGTGGGCCAGCAGGATCGACGTGTTGACGACGGTTCCCGCCGGGAGCCTCCATCCACCGATCTCCTGCTCACGTGTGAGTTTGCGCGCGGTGGAGGCGATTACAGGATGCAACCGCATGCTCTCCTTGAGCAGGGCCTCTAGGAACTTGTCGTCACCGTCGCGGGCCGCGGTGTAGCCGTCGTGTTGCAGATCCGGGTGCCGGGCAAGTTCATACAACGTCCACGACAATGCGGCGGCGGTGGTTTCATGCCCGGCCAGCAGCAAGGTGACCAACTGATCGCGCAACTCGGCGTCGGTCAGCGGAGCATCGTCGGTGTCGGTGCCGACTTGCAGCAGCCGGGACAGGACGTCGGTCCGCTCGTCGAGGTCGGCCGCCCGTCGACGTTCGGCGATTTCGGCATACAACAGATTGTCGATCTCGGTTTGATTGTCGCCGAAGCGTTTCCAGGGGCCGTAGCGGTTCAGGCTGGGCAGCACCCAGCTGATCAGGACGACAGGGCTGATGTCGACCATCCGGTGCAGTCGGGGCGCCAGCTGGTCGCGGGTGGATCGGTCGGTGACACCGAACACCACCCGCATGATGACTTCCAGGGTCAACGCGTTCATCCGGTCGAGTGCAACCACTTCGGTGCCGCTGGTCCACCGGTCGATCTCGGCGCGGGCCAGCTCGGCGACGAGGTCGCGGTATCCGCGCAGCGCTGCACCGTTGAACGCCGGCATGAGCAGCCGGCGGGCCCGGGCATGTTCATCTTCGTCGGTGAGCAGGACGGAGTGCTCCCCCATGACCGGCCCGAGCACTTGGTTGCCTTCTCCGGCATGCAAATCCGTGGGGTCGGCAGCGACTATCTCCTTGATGTGTTCGGGCCGGTTGAACACCACGAGGTTGTCCGCATAGGGCGGCACGCGCAGGGAGAACACGTCGCCATAGCGGCGAGCCATCGTTGGGAGCAGCCAGGCGCGGGAGCGCTGGAACAACACGCTCTGCACGGCCGCCGGCCATCGCGGGCCCGGCGGATAAGTCGATTGCATGGGCATCCCCGTCGACACGTTGACGTCAGATAAACGCCTGTTTCATTCAAACGTTTGTTTATCACCTATGATGTCGACATGCAAGATCTGTCGGGCGATACCGGGAGCAAGGACAGGCTTCGTCGAGCCGCGTTGCATTGCATTGCGCAGCGGGGCTACGCCGCCACGTCGTCACGCGACATCGCCCGTGAGGCCGGAGCCAACGTCGCATCGATCAACTATCACTTCGGGAGCAAAGAAGCCCTGGTCACCGAGGCGCTGGGCGAATGCTTCGGGATGTGGAACCAACGCGTCGAGAGCGCGTTCGTCGCGGTCGCCGGGCTGGCGCCACACGACCAGCTGGCCGCGATCTTGCACGCCGCGATCGATTCGTTCGCCGAGCTGAGGTCGTCCGTGCACGCGTGCGTCGAAACCTATGCGCCGGCATTGCGGTCGGAGGAGCTGAGAGAACGGATGGCCGCCGGATACGCCACTGTCCGCGAGTCCGCGGTACAGCTGGCGACCAAGGCCATGCACGACGGCGGCATGCCGGTCCCGGACAATCTCGCTGCAATCGCTTCCGTGCTCATGGCCGTATGCGATGGGCTGATGCTGCAGTGGATCGCCGACCCCCATGCATCCCCGAACGCCGCCGAAACGCTGGACGCGCTCGGTGCAATCGGCGCGCTGGCCTCGATGCGGTAGTTACTGAGGGCCGGATGCGACCGGCAAGCCTGCCCGTGCCCATTCGGGGAAGCCGTCTTCGAGCCGCCGCGCACGCCGGCCGCGGGCAGAGAGGGCACGGACGGCCTCGTCGGCGTAAACGCAGTACGGGCCACGGCAATACGCCACAATCTCGCGGTCGTCGGGCAGCTCCGCCAGCCGGCGCTGCAGCTCGCTCGGCGGCACGGGTCGCGCACCCTCGATATGCCCGGCCCGAAACTCCGCCTCCGGGCGCACGTCGAGCACGATGACGTCGTCGCGCCGCAATCGCTTCGCGAGCTCCGCACGACCGATCGTCTCCAGCCCGTCGCGGTCGCCTAGGTAGTCCGCAACTAGACGCTTCATATCGGCCACGTGGTCGACCGCGAGGGCGCGCAGCGTGGCCCAAGCCAGTCCGACCTCAGGGCTGGTGACGCTGTAGATGACGCGAGTACCGTCGCGACGGCTGCGGACCAGCCCGGCGTTGGCGAGCTGACGCAGGTGCTGGGAGGTGTTCGCGGTGCTCTGCCCGATCACCGCGGCGAGATCGTCCACCGACCACTCGCCCTGCACCAGGACGTCGATGATCTCGGCGCGACGCCCGCTCGCGAAACCCTTCGCCACCACCGCGAATCCGTCGTAGAGCGCATCCTTGGCCACCCGATCCACCATCACCGAACCTCTCCGAGATTTTCTATTGACTCAAGCATTCCATAGTTCTATTGTTCAAGCAATCAATTGAATTCTAGAACGGAGCAACATGTACTTCACAGAGGACCATGGACTTCGGAGGACACCATGAACCGCTTACTTATGCGACCGGCCTAGCACGAAGGATGTGAGAATGTCCGGTGTTGAACTGGTTTCGCTTGTCGACGAAGGCCTCGGCAACTCCGCCTACCTCGTCGATCTCGGCGACGGACGGGCACTCGTTGTCGACGTGAGTCGCGACCTGCGCGCCGTGCACGAAGCCGCGGACAAGCGTGGATTGACGATCGCCTTCGCCGCCGACACCCACCTGCATGCCGATTTCCTTTCCGGCGCACACCAACTCGCGACCAACGGGCATGCCCGGGTTCTGGCATCGGCGGTCGGCGGTCGCGAATTCACACATACCGGCCTGCACGACGGTGACGAGGTTGACCTCGGCGGCCTTCGGCTTCGCGCCCTGTCGACACCCGGCCACACCCACGAGCACTTGGCGTTCCTGCTGCTCGACGGCGAACGAGAAGTCGGCGTGTTCACCGGAGGCTCGCTGATCGTCGGTTCGGCGGCGCGCACCGACCTGGTCTCCGACGACCGGACCGAAGAACTGGCCCGCGCGCAGTACGCGTCACTGCACAGATTGGCGGCGCTTCCCGGTGATGTACGAGTCTGGCCCACCCACGGCGCGGGATCCTTCTGCTCGGCGCCGCCGGGCGCGGAGCGCACCAGCACCATCGCCACCGAACTGGCCACCAACCCGCTGCTGCGGGCACCGGACGAAAACGCTTTCGTCTCACAACTTCTTGGCTCGCTCGGCAGCTATCCGCCGTACTTCCGGCGGCTGGGCGAGATCAACCGGATCGGACCGCCGGTGCTGGCCGGCGATCCGGTGCTGCACCCGCTGAGCGTCGACGATGTGCGGGCGCGGGTGGACGACGGCGCGATCCTCGTGGATGCCCGACCGGTGGACCGCTTCTCCGCTGCACACATCACAGGCGCCATCTCGATACCGCTGCGACCCGTCTTCGCCAGCTGGCTTGGCTGGTTGGCGCCCGCCGACCGCCCGCTCATCATCGTTCGGGATCGTGGGCAAGATCCCAATGAAATCGCTTGGCAGGCAGCCAAGATCGGCTATGACAACGTCGTCGGAGAACTCGACGGCGGTATGGACGCGTGGGTCTCGGCCGGCCGTGACGCGGCGACTATTGCCCTGACACCCGCGGACGACCTCGACGGGCGCCGGGTCCTGGACATCCGTCAGCGGTCGGAGTACCTCGACGGGCATCTGCCCGGAGCCGTTCACATAGAGCTCGGCGATATCCCACAGCGCGCAGCCGACATTCGCGACGAGCCGACGGTGGTGATGTGCGGTCACGGGGAGCGCGCCATGGGCGCAGCCAGCCTGCTCGAGGCGGCCGGGCATCATCATCTTGCGGTGCTCGAGGGTGGGCCGCACGACTGGGTCCGCGCCACGGGCGGCAGGCTCGAGATCGGAGCATGAGCGCCACACGCGATCAACCTCGCCTCGGGTTGCGCGCCAACCTGCTTCAGTTCTGTCTGTTGGTCGCGGTCAACGCGCTTGTCGGCGGCATGGTGGGACAGGAACAGACCGTGCTGCCGCTGCTCGCCGAGCAGCACTTTCACCTAACGGGTTACACGCTTCTGCTGACATATGTGCTGGCCTTCGGGATCACGAAGGCGGCGACCAACTACTTCGCGGGCACTTGGTCGGATCGATTCGGCCGCAAGCCCGTCTTGGTGGTCGGCTGGCTGCTCGCCATCCCCGTTCCCCTGCTTCTGATTTGGGCGCCGTCGTGGGGTTGGGTCATCGCCGCCAACGTGTTGCTCGGCATCAATCAAGGGCTGACCTGGTCGACCACCGTCGTGATGAAGATCGACCTCGTCGGCCCGCGCCAGCGTGGCCTCGCCATGGGGTTCAACGAAGCCGCCGGCTACGGCGCGGTCGCGCTGACTGCCCTACTCGCCGGCTATCTCGCCGCGCATTACGGGCTGCGCCCAGCGCCGTTTCTGCTTGGCGTTTCGTATGCATTGATCGGGCTGGGCGTCAGCGCGGTGTTCGTCCGCGAGACCCGTGGGCACGCCCACCTGGAAGCAACCCATCACGTTGGCCGCGCGGAGCACGCGGGAGCCTCGAGCCGAGAGGTCTTCATCCGCACCAGCTTCACCGAACCCGCGTTGTCGTCGGCCAGTCAGGCAGGCCTGGTCAACAACCTGAACTTTGGACTGTCCTGGGGGCTGTTCCCGATCCTGTTCGCCCGCACCGGAATGCCGGTCGAGCGTATCGGCATCCTGGTCGCGATCTATCCCGCCGTATGGGGGTTGGGCCAGATCCTCACTGGGGCACTGTCGGATCGGTGGGGCCGCAAGCATCTGATCACCGCAGGCATGCTCACCCAGGCCGCCGCGCTGGCACTGATCGCAACCGTCGACACCTTCGGTTGGTGGACTGCGGCCGCCGCGCTCCTCGGCGCGGGAACCGCCATGGTCTACCCCACGCTGTTGGCCACGATCGGTGACGTCGCGCATCCGCTGTGGCGGGCCCGCGCGGTCGGGGTCTACCGGCTCTGGCGTGACAGCGGTTACGCCGCGGGCGCCGTCGTCGGTGGCGTCGCCGCCGATCTATTGGGCCTACGCGCCGCCGTCTGGGTTGCCGCGGCAATAACCGTGATTTCCGGTGTGGTCGTCGCGGTTCGGATGTATGAAACAAACCCAAGCGGTACACCACGATATTGACCAAGCGACGGAGGTGCGCCTGGTGGGCGACAACGACAACGTGGCCGAGGTCGAGCCTGATTACCGCTTCACCCTTGCAAACGAACGAACGTATCTGGCATGGCAACGCACCGCGTTGGGACTGCTCGCCGCGGCTGTAGCGGTGGTCCAGTTGGTCCCCGAATTGTCGATCGCCGGTGCCCGCCACGTCCTCGGAATCATCCTGGCATTGCTCGCGATCCTGACCGCAGGCATGGGGATCCTTCGGTGGCGACAGGTCGATCGCGCCATCCGCCTCGACCTGCCACTACCCCGCCATCCCACGCCCGTGTATCTCGGCATCGGACTCGTCGTTGTCGGACTGCTCACGCTGGGGCTCGTCATCGCCAAGGCAGTGACGGGGTGACGATCACCAGCCGGAGTGGGCGCGGCACACAACCCGAACGAACCACCATGGCGTGGACTCGAACCTCACTCGCAGTCCTGGCCAACGGCGTCCTCTTGTTACTCCGGGACACGCATCGCGATGCCAGCGCACTTCACTTCGTGGCGGCAGGCATCGCGGCTGTGCTGGCACTGTCGACCTATCTGATCGGACTCAGGCGCCAGAGAATGCTGGCCCGCCGTCCACTCCCCGACCGCATTTCACCACGGCGCGAGGTCTACCTCACGGGTGTTTCGGTCATCGCCCTGATTCTGATCAGCGCGCTCTCGCTGACGATTTGAGCGGCTACTTCTTCGCCGCGTTGGCGATCATGTCGTTGGCGATCGTGGCCGCCTCGTCCTTGATGCTGTAACCGCACGCCCAGGCCTCGACCGTCAGGTTCGACACCACCGACAGCGCGTGCTGACAGGCCCACCCGTCGGCGTCTTCCTGCGCGGTCATCTGGGTGATCAAGGTGTCCTCGGAGGTGACGCTGTCGATCTGCCACAAGTAGGTGGCGTCGGCATCGTCGACCGAAACCGAGTAGCCCGAGCATTTCTCCCACGATGACGTCGACTCGTCGAAGAAGTTCTGCGCATTCTTGCCCGACGGGTAGAGCACTGCCGTCTGCTCGACCCAGTGTTCGTTGTCCTCACTGGGTTCGCGCGCCACCTGGTCGCGCATGGCCGTCCATCCGCTGCCGGCGTAGACGGGCTCCTCCGCGCCGTAGATCGCGCCGAGGCAGTCGGGGTCCGAAACCTCCCCGGAGTGGTCGGTCATCTCTTCCAACTCGCTGGTGACCTTCATCTGCGTGGAGCCCATGATGCCGTTGAGTTCGCCAACCGACAGCAGGACATCGTCGAGTTTGGCTCCGGTCAGCTGCGGCACGTCGATCGGCGCGGCGCGCTGCGCGCGCACCGCAGTGCCGGACACGGTACTCACGCACCCCGAGAGCAGGACGGACGCCGCGATGACAGCCCCGACAGCGCAAGCGCGGGTAGCCGTGCCGATAAGGATCACCGCGTTATTGTGACGGACCGTCCCGGGAAGTGTCGGATAGCCGTCAATTTTTGCTAGTTCTTCGCAAATTGGCTCACGAAACGCCGATCTTCTGCAGCATGAGATTGGCGACACCGACGGCACCCACCGCTCCGCGGTCGCTGTTGGCGGTGTTGTTTGGGGGGTTCGTAACCTCCACGTCCACAACGCAATCCGACGCCACCCCGAGGGCACGCTGGATCGTCGAGCCATCGTCGTGCAAAACCATCGCCGACACGATCCTGCTGTCGACGACGACGTCGGTGATCCTGCTCAGCCCGTCCGCGCCATGCTCGGGCTGATGCAGCGCCAGTGTCTGCCCGTTGCAGCGGTGCCACTTGTCGGCCGACGCCGCGAAGAACGCCTGGGCGTCCTCGGCAGTGGCGAACTTGACCGCTCCGAAAAAGCCGGAGTACGACGGGCCGTTCTGATTGCCGCCCATCCACGACTGGCTCGCCACGGACCGCACCGGGCTCGCCTGATACACGATCTTCTGCAGCCGGAAGCCCGCGCTCACACAATCGATGGGCGTTGCGTCGGATTCACGCACGCCCTGCAGCAGCATCTCGGAACCACCCGCGACGAGCGGGCCCATGAAGCCCGCGGTGCCGAGGATGGTGGCGAGCTCGTTGGTAGAGGGCAGAACCTGATCCAGCGCCCGCGATGGAGACGGCTTGGCGGCCTCGGCGATGTGGACGACGGGCGCGCCGTCCACCGGGGTCGACGAGCATCCCGCGAGCACCGCACACGCGCTCAATGCTGCGATCGTCGACCGGGTTGAGCGCATCGGATACCTACTTCTTCGCCTTGTCGGTGCCCGCGGCATCGGTGGAGAGCGCCGCGACGAACGCCTCCTGCGGCACCTCGACCCGACCGATGGTCTTCATCCGCTTCTTGCCTTCCTTCTGCTTCTCCAGCAGCTTGCGCTTGCGCGTGATGTCACCGCCGTAGCACTTCGATAGCACGTCTTTGCGGATCGCGCGGATG
>JBKOYU010000115.1:0-2732 GCA_046725575.1 Actinomycetota bacterium
CATGCCTACGACGAGCAGGTCAAGGAATTGGCCGACCGCGGTGCGGATGTGGACGCCACCATCCGCACCATCACCACCGACGACGTTCGCAACGCCTGCGATGTATTGGCCAAGCAGTACGAGCTATCCGATGGTGTGGACGGTCGGGTGTCGATCGAAGTCGATCCCCGGCTGGCCCATGAGACCGACAAGACGATCCTGCAGGCAATCGAACTGTGGAAGATCGTCAACCGGCCCAACCTGCTGATCAAGATCCCCGCCACGCTGGCCGGACTTCCGGCGATCACCGCCGTTATCGCCGAAGGGATTTCGGTGAACGTGACGCTGATCTTCTCGGTCGAGCGCCACCGCGCGGTGATGGACGCCTACCTGGCGGGCTTGGAGAAGGCCAAGGAAGCTGGGCACGATCTGTCCAAGATCCATTCGGTCGCTTCGTTCTTCGTCTCGCGCGTGGACACTGAGATCGACAAGCGGCTCGAGAAGATCGGCGCCGACGAGGCGCTCGCACTGCGCGGGAAGGCCGGTGTGGCCAACGCCCGGCTGGCCTACGCAGCCTATGAGGAGGTGTTCGTCGGCGGTTCGCGGTACGAGGCGCTCAAGGCCGACGGAGCGCGTGTTCAGCGACCGCTGTGGGCATCGACCGGTGTCAAGAACCCCGAGTACTCGGACACGCTCTACGTCACCGAGCTGGTCGCCCCAAACACCGTGAACACCATGCCGGAGAAGACGATTGACGCGGTCGCCGACCACGCCGTCATCACCGGCGACACCGTTACCGGCAAGGCGGGGGAGGCTCAGGGCTTGTTCGACAAGCTCGCCGCGGCCGGCGTCGACCTGCCGGACGTGTTCAAGGTGCTCGAGGACGAGGGAGTGGAGAAATTCGAGAAGTCGTGGCTTGAGCTGCTCGATGCCACACAGGATCAGCTCGACGCCGCCAAGAAATGACCGCCGTCGCCGACAAGGCTCCTTCAACCGGAGCAGGCTGGCGTAACCCGCTGCGCGACAAACGCGACAAGCGGATGCCGCGCATCCCGGGTCCGTGCGGTGTGGTGATCTTCGGTGTCACCGGCGACCTGGCCACCAAGAAGCTGATGCCGGCGATCTACGACCTGGCCAACCGCGGGCTGCTCCCGGCGAGCTTCGCCTTGGTCGGTTTCGCGCGACGGGATTGGGCCGACGAGGATTTCGGCAAGCTCGTCTGCGACGCCGTCAGACAACACGCGCGCACGCCGTACCGGCAGGAGGTATGGGACCGGCTGGTCGAGGGAATCCGGTTCGTACAGGGCACTTTCGATGACGACAAGGCATTCGAGCGGCTGACCGAGACACTTCAGAAGCTCGATGCCGAACGGGGTACTGGCGGCAACCACGCGTTCTATTTGTCGATTCCGCCCAAGGCCTTCCAGCAGGTGTGCGAGCAGTTGCAGAAGTCTGGGCTGGCCCGCCCGCAGGAGGGCCGCTGGAGCCGGGTGGTCATCGAGAAGCCATTTGGCCATGACCTGCAGAGCGCCCGAGAGCTCAACGGGGTGGTCAACAGCGTCTTCCCGGAGGAGTCGGTGTTCCGCATCGACCACTACCTCGGCAAGGAGACAGTCCAGAACATCCTGGCGCTTCGGTTCGCCAACGAGCTGTACGAGCCGATCTGGAACAACAATTACGTCGACAGCGTGCAAATCACCATGGCCGAGGACATCGGCCTCGGTGGCCGGGGCGGGTACTACGACGGGGTCGGTGCGGCGCGCGATGTCATCCAGAATCACCTGCTGCAGTTGCTTGCCCTGACCGCCATGGAGGAGCCGGTCAACTTCAGCCCGCACGAGTTGCAGGCGGAGAAGATCAAAGTGCTTTCGGCCATCCGGCTGATGCAGCCACTCGATGATGCCACCGCACGGGGACAGTACGGAGCAGGTTGGCAGGGTAGCGAGAAGGTCGTCGGTCTCCTGGACGAGGAAGGCTTCTCGAAGGAGTCCACCACAGAGACGTACGCGGCGATCACGCTGGAGATCGATACCCGCCGCTGGGCGGGTGTGCCTTTCTTCCTGCGCACCGGAAAACGGCTGGGGCGCAGGGTGACCGAGATCGCGCTCATTTTCAAGCGAGCCCCGCACCTGCCCTTCGACAAGACGATGACGGAGGAACTCGGCCAGAACGCGTTGGTGATCAGGGTGCAGCCCGACGAAGGCATCACGACGCGTTTCGGCTCCAAGGTCCCCGGCAGCGCGATGGAGGTCCGCGATGTCAACATGGACTTCTCCTACGGCTCGGCGTTCGCCGAGGACTCCCCCGAGGCCTACGAGCGACTGATTCTCGACATGCTGCTCGGTGAGCCATCGCTGTTCCCGGTGAACCGGGAGGTCGAATTGTCCTGGGAAATCCTCGATCCCGTGCTGGATTACTGGGCGTCGCACGGCAAGCCTGACACATACGAATCCGGCACTTGGGGCCCGGCATCGGCCGACGAGATGATGCACCGCATGGGCCGGGAATGGAGGCGGCCGTGATTCGCGAAGGTGACGACGAGTGAGCATCGCAGCGAGTACCGGAGCGAGGAACGAGCGAGGAACGAGCGAGGATCGCAGCGAGGAGCGGAGCGCGGAGGAGCCGAGCAATGATTGTCGACCTGCCGGACACGACGACCAACGACATCAACAAGAAGATCACGGGCCTCCGCGAAGAGGGCGGCGCGATCACGTTGAGCCGGGTGCTCACGTTGGTGATCTCGCTTGACTCCG
>JBKOYU010000971.1:0-3248 GCA_046725575.1 Actinomycetota bacterium
GTGCTCGCGCCGCTCGCGGGTGCCCGGCGGCTGTCTGGATCCCACGTGTCGCCGGCCGCCCACGGCGCCGAGGCGCTGCGCCGCGCCACGGAGACTCGGCCCGACGCGATCGTGCTGGACATCAACATGCCGGTGCTCGACGGCGTCAGCGTGGTGACCGCACTGCGGGCGATGGACAACGACGTGCCGGTCTGCGTGCTGTCGGCTCGCAGCTCCGTCGACGACAGGGTCGCCGGCCTGGAGGCCGGCGCCGACGACTATTTGGTCAAGCCGTTCGTGCTGGCCGAGCTGGTCGCGCGGGTCAAGGCGCTGCTGCGCCGGCGGGGTGCGACCGCGACGTTTTCGTCGGAGACCATCACGGTCGGCCCGCTGGAGGTCGACATCCCCGGCAGGCGGGCCCGCGTCAACGGCGCCGACGTCGATCTGACCAAGCGCGAGTTCGACCTGCTCGCGGTGCTCGCCGAGCACAAGACAGCGGTGCTGTCCCGCGCCCAGCTGCTCGAGCTGGTGTGGGGCTATGACTTCGCGGCCGATACGAACGTCGTCGATGTGTTCATCGGCTATTTGCGGCGCAAGTTGGAGGCCGGCGGGGCGCCGCGGCTGCTGCATACCGTTCGCGGCGTGGGGTTTGTGCTCAGGACGCAATAGTCCGATGAACCTGCTGTCCCGGATCTTCCGCAGTACACCTTCGCTTCGAACCAGGGTGGTGGTCGCTACGGCGATCGGGGCGGCGATTCCGGTGCTCATCGTCGGGACAGTGGTCTGGGTCGGCATCACCAACGACCGGAAGGAACGGCTCGACCGCAGGCTCGACGAGGCGGCGGGCTTCGCGATCCCGTTCTTGCCTCGCGGGCTCGACGAGATCCCCAAGTCGCCGAACGACCAGGACGCCGTCATCACGGTGCGCAAGAACGGGCAGGTCACCTCCAACTCGGACGTCGTGCTGCCCGAGCTGCCCGCTGGCTACGAAGACACCGACGTCAATGGTGTGCGGTATCGGGTCCGCACTGTGGAAATCCGGGCGCCGGAGCCGATGGCGGTCGCCGTCGGCGACACCTATGACGCGACGATCGCCGACACCAACAATCTGCACCGCCGCGTGATCATCATCTGCTTCTTTGCCGTCGGCGCGGCCGCGGTGTTCGCCTGGGTAGTGGCGGCATTCGCGGTGCGACCGTTCAAACAGCTGGCACAACAGACACGGCAGATCGACGCGGGCGACGAACCACCCGACGTCGAGGTGCACGGGGCCACTGAGGCCGTCGAAATCGCCGATGCCATCAAGGTCATGCTAGGGCGCATCTGGGAAGAGCAGGACCGAACCAAGGCCGCGCTCGCGTCGGCCCGCGACTTCTCCGCGGTGTCGGCGCATGAACTGCGCACACCGCTGACCGCGATGCGCACCAATCTCGAGGTGCTGTCCACGCTCGATCTGCCGGAGGAGCAGCGCAAAGAGGTGGTCAACGATGTCATCCGCACGCAGTCGCGCATCGAGGCCACGCTGAGTGCGCTGGAGCGGCTGGCGCAGGGCGAGCTGTCGACCTCCGACGATCACGTACCTGTCGACATCGCTGAACTGCTCGACCGCGCCGCGCATGACGCGATGCGGGTGTACCCCGATCTGGATGTGTCGCTGGTGCCGGCGCCGACGGTGATCATCGTCGGGCTGCCCGCCGGGCTTCGGCTGGCCGTCGACAACGCGATCGCGAACGCGGTCAAACACGGCGGGGCGACGAGGGTCCAATTGTCGGCGGTCAGCTCGCGTGCAGGTGTTGAAATCGCGATCGACGACAACGGCGTCGGCATCCCCGAAGAAGAGCGTTCGGTGGTGTTCGACCGGTTCTCCCGAGGGTCGACGGCGTCGCACTCGGGGTCGGGGCTGGGCCTTGCGCTGGTCGCCCAGCAGGCCGAATTGCACGGCGGCACAGCTTCTTTGGAGGACAGTCCGCTGGGCGGCGCGAGGCTGTTGCTGCGGCTGCCCGGGCCTAGGTAGTCGTGTCGGCGAACGTTCCTTACCGCTCGAGATTTCGGCGGGATTTCGAGCGGTAAGGAACGTTCGGCAGTCGGGTTCCGCGCCTCGTCGAGGGCCGTTTCCTGCACGAGCGGGCGCCTTGCCAGCGCAGCGACGGCGGGCGTTGAATAGCGATGTTCGACCACGAAACGGGGGCGGTCACATGGCCAACTACATCACGCTGATCAACTGGACGGAGCAGGGCGTCAAGTCATACGGGAACACGCTCGACCGAGCCGAAGCCGCCGCTGCCTTGGCGGGCAAGTTCGGTGCCTCCCTGAACGAGATCTTCTGGACGATGGGCGCGTACGACGCCGTCGGCCTCCTTCAGGCGCCCGATGACGAAAGCGCGACGGCGTTCGCGCTTGCCCTCTCGTCACAGGGAAACGTACGCACCTCGACCTTGCGTGCGTTCGACGCCGACGAGATGCGGCAGGTCATCAACAAAGTGTCCGGTTAGCGGGCGCCAAGGAGGTCGATGACAAAGACCAACGTCTTGCCCGACAACCGATGTCCGCCGCCAGCGGGTCCGTACGCCTGTTCGGGCGGGATGGTCAGCTGGCGACGGCCGCCGACCTTCATCCCGGGGATGCCGTCCTGCCAGCCCTGAATCAGACCGCGCAACGGGAACTCGATGGACTCGCCGCGGTTCCACGAGCTGTCGAATTCTTCGCCGGTGTCGTACTCGACGCCGACGTAGTGCACCTCGACGGTGCCGCCGGGCACGGCCTCCGCACCGTCGCCGAATACCAAGTCTTTGATGACAAGCTCGGTCGGCGCGGGTCCGTCGGGAAACTCGATCTCTGGCTTGGTCGTCATCGCAATCACCGTAGTCTGGATTCGTGTCAAAGGACCAAGACATTCTCGCTCAGGTCAACAAGCTGGTCGCCGAGGAGCAGGAGCTGCGCACCAAGCTGCAGCACCGCGAGATCGACGAATCCGAGGAGCATCAGCGGCTGCGCGCCGTGGAAGTAGAGCTCGACCAATGCTGGGACCTGCTGCGGCAGCGCCGGGCCCTTCGCGAGACCGGCGGCGATCCCCGAGAGGCGCGGGTGCGCCCTGGCGATGAGGTCGAGGGCTACCTTGGCTGAGAAGGCCGCTTGTACGGCGAAGATAGGCTGGCGGCACAACTTAATCCCCCGTGACTGGCCGGACTATGTCAGTTGTGGTCCAGTCGGGACCACGGCGCCGTTCGTCAGCAATTCCAGCGGCAGCGGTGGAGACGGCGGGCCAGGCC